>DATCRE010000485.1:0-2065 GCA_036569145.1 Cyclobacteriaceae bacterium | reverse complement strand
CGTAAGTGTTCTTCATATCAGAAGTATTTACGACAAACATAGTTTCAAAGAAGAAGCCTGTTCGTGGATATACCTGGTTGTCTCGTGTATCAATTGAAAATGCCGGGGCGAAACCATAAACTGTGTATCCATCATAGCCTGATGGTTTTATGTTTAGAAAACTTCCCACAGCATCAGACTTTAAAGCATAAACATTATTGTATTTGCCGAGCATACCAACGTAAACAGAATTTTTAATCTTGCGATAGTAACGAACCTCACCCTGCACTCTGTAGTACTGAATCAAATCTTTGTTTGGTTTGGGATTTTCTGTTTCATATCCAAAAAAGTATTCTGGAAAATAAGCATAATCAAATTTGAGATTGATGATGTCATTATTGTGTGGAGTATATATTCTTCCAATAGTGTAATAATCGAACTGTTTATTGATGGTGTAGATGTATGATGTTTGTAAATATGATGACTTCGTAATTGAATCTGGTTTCTTGTTCGTTTCAAAATTTAAGGCAAGCAATCCACCAAAGCCTAAACGTGTTTCTGGTGAGTAATAAATTACAGGCAGTGGGCTAAGACGAAATCTTCTTAATTTATGTTTAGTTGAATCTGGTGATTGTGCGAGGGCGCCGGAAGACAACGCAGTCAAGAAGATGAGTAGTGTTAAGAAAGGGCTGGAACACTTCAATTGCCTCATTAGAATTTTTTAGATTTAACGTAGTTACTAAAAACGCTTCAATTTTCAGCGCGTTTTGATCTTTTTGTTCCCTTACAAAAACTATTACTTTTTCTTTTTTTAACTGATCTTAGTGAAATGTCCTTTTTGAGAGAAATCATTTCGAGTGGTATTGAGCATACTGAATTAAATTCAGAAAAAAGAAATGTTGTCCTTTCAAACTACATCTCAATTATTTCGGCGTTGGCTGCATTGGCAACCATTGGAGGCAGATTGATATTTGCCAGTATTTCATTTATCTGGTTTGTTGAGGTAGTTGCTGCAAGCTTTCTTTTTCTATTGCCATTGTTGATAAATGCCCTTGGATACACAACTATCAGCAGGCTTGTTTTGTGTTGGGTTCCTTCTCTTATTCTTATCATAATAACTATTCTTATTCTAAAAGAAGGTAATGAATTTGAAACCTCAACGTATGTAGGCATCAGGTTTTACTCTCTTACTTTCATTTGCTTTCCATTTCTGGTGTTCAGTTTGAAAAATAATAGAAGATGGTTTTTGTTTGGTCTTTTAGGTCCTATACTACCACTTCTTTTTTTTGATCCTCTATTAAACTTTTTTAATATCGGATATTTTCAAGTGGGCTTGCATGAGAGTACCTATTCATATAACAATGTCCGTGCTTTTATATCCATTTTGATCATTGGATTCAGTTCCTATTTTCTAAAACGACTGATTGAGAATAGTGAGCAGTTAAATGATAGTCTGATTAATGAATTGGTTGAAAAGAATGCACGCATTGCAGAACAAAATGAAAAACTCCTGGAACAACAGGAGGAGTTACGCTCCATTAACCAAAACCTGGAAAGTCTGGTAAACGAACGTACTGAAAAAATCAAAACTAAAAATGAACAGATAACGAAATATGCTTTCACCAATTCACACCGAGTAAGAGGACCGTTGGCCCGTATACTTGGGCTTCTGACATTATCGAGATTGAATAATAATGAGGATTATAAATTTTTGTTCGAAAAGATTCAGAAAGAGGCAACGGATATGGATGCTATTACCCGTGAAATCAATACCGATCTTGATGAAGATGTTGATTAATTTATAACGCTAAAATATCTCACAGCGTTTAAGGCGACTACTTCTTATCATCCGATTTTCAATATATTGCAATCTTTATTAACCTGGATTGTATAATAACCTATGGAAGTTTCTGGTAAACCTCACAAGAAAAGCCGACTCACACTTTACATTGTTATCGCTTTGGTGCTTGGCATTTTGTTGGGCTTCATATTCAATAAAACTTATGTTGCGGAAGAAAATCAAAAACTCTCTTCTGTAACAGTAAGCCTGGAAGAAATAAAAACAGAAATTCAAAACACGACCGAT
>DATCRE010000484.1:0-18163 GCA_036569145.1 Cyclobacteriaceae bacterium | reverse complement strand
TAAAAACAAACAGATTATGGATGAAGCAGATGTTCGCAGAATTGTTCGCGAAGAGTTGGATTTACGCGACGCAAAAGAAAGACAGGCTATTATTGATAGTGATGAATTTAAAGTATTGAAAGGTGACATTGCCTCAGCTTTTGAAATCATTTCGACACATCAATTTCCTTGGGAAGATCCCTTTGTTTCTTCTGAAATTGAAGAGCGGTTATGCCGATTAATAAAAAGAGGTGTACACAAAGACCATCCGCTCTGGTTGCGTGAAAGAGCTATGCTGATGGAAATTGCTAAAATAAACAGCGTAGGTTCATAACATTATGAATTGTACAGCTCAATAGAATAAAATTCTCAATCTTCATTTATTTTCTA
This sequence comes from Cyclobacteriaceae bacterium, assembly GCA_036569145.1. Taxonomy (GTDB): domain Bacteria; phylum Bacteroidota; class Bacteroidia; order Cytophagales; family Cyclobacteriaceae; genus DATCRE01. Next base: position 17,794 of record DATCRE010000484.1, on the reverse strand, counting down.
CACATCCGAATGCCAGGAAATCTTTTAAACTGACTTTTTATTGTGAGTCAAAACTGGCACATAATTCAATGATTAAGATTAGATACTAACTCTGATTAAGATTAGATACTAACTCTTTATATAGTAAACTAATTTGTTGATTATGTTGAAGCAGTATAATAAGCCAGACAATAAAGAAAGTGAGAATTTGTTTGAACAACCTATTTTAAACAGGTTAAGCCGCACCCATATCTCCGTGCCCATTATACTGTTTATTGTATATGGACTAGCCTTATTAGCGTTTCACATTTGGAACTCAACCCTCTCCGTTGGCCTTTCCATAGCAATCTTCTTATTTGGATGTTTCTTTTTTACATTTATTGAGTACATCGTTCACCGTTACGTATTTCATTTGTCGTTGCATACCGAACGGAGAAAACATTTTCAATATATGATTCATGGTGTCCATCACCATCACCCGAAAGATAAAAGTAGACTGGCTATGCCGCCGTTGTTGAGCATTACAATAGCAACGGTTCTGCTGTTTGTATTTAAATTGATTTTAGGTTCCTATGTCTTTGTGTTTCTTCCGGGTTTTCTATTTGGATATGCCTATTACTTAATGATTCATTATATAGTACACATTCACCGACCGCCGAAAAATATTTTTAAACACTTGTGGATAAATCACAGTATTCACCATTATAAAGATGGAGAAATAGCATTTGGCGTTACCTCACCCTTATGGGATTACATCTGTGGCACAATGAAATCTAAAGCCACAGATTCGGTTTCAGTCCAATCAAAAGATAATTAGTATGAAGCTGTGATCACTTAATTTTTCTATACACATACCTGAACCGTCTCAACTCAATGGGTTCACGACGAAAAAGTGTCATCGTGTTTTTATTTAAGCGCAAACCCCATTCATCTGTTGTGTTACCGTTGCCATCAACTTTGTTTGCAGATTCAAGATAAAGCAATTGATCAATCTCGTTGGTTCTGAAAAATCCAGAGTCAGCAGTAGCATCATTCGTTCGTAACATATACATGTTCTCGCGGGTAAATTCAACCAGGTCTATAATGCCTTTTTGGCTTTTGGTAGAAATTTCTTTTTTACCATCATAGACCTTACTCAACTTCCATGAGCCAACAAGGTCATCAATAAGTTTCACAGCAACATTTCCTGCAGATGATTGTGCACTTACAGAAAATACAGTTGCAAGAAAGAAATACAATATTATTGTCAGATGTTTCATATACGCTATGATTTTATTTCAGCTAACAGAATAATAATGCCAAATCTTTACCCTGTGCGCAACATAAAATAGAAGGAAGAGTGTGGAATTTTTGCCCCACTTCTTTTTAAAATGCTACCAATCATCACATCATTTCTCCGGTTGCGTATTGAAGCAGAAATTTTCATGGCGGAAAATACTTTCCATTTTGGCTTTCAGATTTTTATATTCCATGCAGCAAGAGTAAATTTATCGACTGAGGAACGCAATTCGTCGATATAATTTTAAAGCCACTTTCTGTTTTTTTCGATAGTACGAATGGTTTTAGTAGAGTAAATGCTTACTTCATATTTTTAAAATCTAAACTTCGCGGTATATGAAAATAAAAGTTGCTGCCAAACGACCGTCCAACGGTAAAGCAGTTCCATTGTCTGAACAGAATGTTAAGAAAAATAAAAAAGCACTGTCTAATAATACTAGGAGTAGCAAACAACTGAAAGCAGTGCCAGATTCTTTTGATCATGCTGAATTGTTGCGTGTACTGACAGAAGTGAAGAATGGCAATTTCGCCGTGCGTTTACCATTAGATGAAGTTGGCATAAACGGAAAAATATTTGATACCCTTAATGATATAATTTCTCTCAATCAAAAAATGATGCTTGAGTTTACCCGTGCTGGTAATACCATTGGCAAGGAGGGTAAGCTTACACAACGTATTGAAATACCAAGCACAAGCGGTTCATGGCGCGAAGGTGTTGAATCGCTGAACGTACTCATCTCAGACCTGGTGCATCCCACCATAGAAATAGCGCACGTTATCAGTTCTGTGGCAAAAGGAAATTTATCGCAGGAAATGCCTGAAGAAATTGGTGATCACAAACTCGAAGGAGAATTTTTGCGCATCGCCAAAGAAGTGAATTACATGGTTAAACAATTAAATCTTTTCTCCATGGAAGTTACGCGCGTTGCGCGTGAAGTAGGTAGTGAAGGTAAGCTTGGTGGCCAGGCAAAAGTAAAAGGTGTTGGAGGTGTGTGGAAAGACTTAACCGATTCAGTAAACCACATGGCGGGTAACCTTACCAACCAGGTGCGAAACATAGCTGAAGTAACAACAGCTATTGCACGTGGTAATCTGTCAAAGAAAATCACTGTTGATGTTCGTGGGGAAATGCTTGAGTTGAAGAATACCATTAATACCATGGTTGATCAGCTCAACTCCTTTGGTTCAGAGGTAACACGCGTGGCGCTTGAAGTAGGTACAGAAGGTAAGCTTGGTGGACAAGCCACCGTGAAAGGTGTTGGTGGTATCTGGAAAGATCTTACCGATTCTGTAAACCAGATGGCATCAAACTTAACAGGGCAGGTGCGGAACATCGCAGGTGTAACAACCGCTGTGGCAAATGGTGACTTGTCCAAGAAGATCACCGTTGACGTTCGTGGTGAAATGCTCGAACTGAAAAATACCATTAATACCATGGTTGATCAGCTCAACTCCTTTGGTTCAGAAGTAACCCGTGTGGCGCTTGAAGTAGGTACGGAAGGAAAGCTCGGTGGACAAGCAACAGTAAAAGGTGTTGGTGGTGTATGGAAAGATCTTACCGATTCAGTAAACCAGATGGCCGGTAACTTAACAACACAAGTTCGAAACATCGCCGGTGTAACAACCGCCATAGCAAAAGGCGACTTGTCAAAAAAAATTACAGTAGATGCCAAAGGAGAATTGCTTGAGTTAAAGAACACCATTAACACTACAGTAGATCAGCTCAACTCATTCTCGTCAGAAGTAACACGTGTGGCACGAGAAGTGGGTTCAGAAGGGCAGCTCGGTGGCCAGGCAAACGTGCCGGGCGTTGGAGGTACATGGAAAGACTTGACCGACTCTGTAAACCAGATGGCATCGAACTTAACAAACCAAGTGCGCAACATTGCAGAAGTAACAACGGCCGTTGCGAAAGGCGATTTATCGAAGAAGATTGCTGTGGATGTTCGCGGAGAAATGCTGGAGTTGAAGAACACCATTAACACCATGGTTGATCAGCTCAACTCCTTTGGTTCAGAAGTAACACGCGTGGCACGTGAAGTAGGTTCAGAAGGACAGCTTGGTGGCCAGGCCGATGTGCCAGGCGTTGGTGGTACATGGAAAGATTTAACAGACTCTGTAAATAAAATGGCCGATAACCTGACAAACCAGGTGCGGAATATTGCAGAAGTAACAACAGCCGTTGCAAAGGGAGATTTGTCGAAGAAGATTACGGTGGATGTGAAAGGTGAAATGCTTGAATTGAAAGATACCATCAACACGATGGTGGATCAGTTGAACTCCTTTGCATCAGAAGTAACGCGTGTGGCAAGTGAAGTTGGTAGTGAAGGAAAACTCGGAGGTCAGGCAACAGTGAAAGGCGTTGGTGGTGTGTGGAAAGGTTTAACAGATTCTGTAAACCAGATGGCTGGTAACCTTACAGCACAGATTCGTAACATTGCCAACGTGGCTATTGCCGTAGCGAATGGAGACTTGTCGAAGAAGATCACGGTGGATGTTCGCGGTGAAATTCTGCAGTTAAAAGATACGTTGAATACCATGGTTGATCAGCTTCGAGGTTTTGCATCAGAAGTAACGCGTGTGGCGCGTGAAGTTGGTACAGAAGGTAAACTTGGTGGTCAGGCTTTCGTGCCCGGTGTTGGTGGCACATGGAAAGATTTGACTGACTCAGTAAACCAGATGGCCGGTAACTTAACTGACCAGGTGCGTAACATTGCAGGTGTAACAACGGCCGTAGCGAATGGTGACTTATCCAAGAAGATCACCGTTGATGTTCGCGGAGAAATGCTGGAATTGAAAAATACCATCAACACTATGGTGGAGCAGCTCAACTCATTTGCCTTTGAAGTAACACGTGTGGCGCGCGAAGTAGGTACAGAAGGAAAACTCGGTGGACAAGCTGAAGTAATAGGTGTTGCCGGTACATGGAAAGATTTAACAGACTCTGTAAACCAGATGGCATCTAACCTCACAGGCCAGGTGCGCGGTATAGCAAAAGTTGTAACGTCGGTAGCGAAAGGAAATCTGAAACAAAAACTTTCTATCAACGCTCTCGGTGAGTTGGCACAGCTAACGGATACTATTAATGAAATGATTGATACACTCGCGGTGTTTGCCGAACAGGTAACCACGGTTGCCCGCGAAGTAGGGGTGGAAGGTCGACTTGGTGGACAAGCCTCCGTGCCCGGCGCATCAGGTACATGGAAAGATTTAACGGAGAATGTTAACCAGCTTGCAGCTAATCTTACAACACAGGTACGTTCTATTTCTGAAGTAGCATCGGCTGTAACGAAAGGTGACTTAACACGAACTATTCGTGTGGATGCAAAAGGTGAATTGGAAGCGTTGAAAGATACTATTAACCAGATGATCTCCAACCTTCGCGAAACAACACTTCGAAATCAGGATCAGGACTGGTTGAAATCAAATCTTGCCAAGTTCACGCAAATGTTGCAAGGTCAGCGAGATTTAAAAACAGTAACGCAACGCATCCTTTCTGAGTTGGCGCAGGTTGTATCAACACATTATGGTGCATTCTATATTCTGAAGCAGGATGATGAGACTTTACAAGTCAAGCTTAAACTGAAACTCTTTGCTGCGTATGCTTATAAAGAAGAACGCAATGTGCCCAAAGAGTTTGCTATTGGTGAAGGACTTGTAGGGCAATGCGCTTTTGAAAAAGAAAGAATATTGTTAACAAACGTGCCTGCTGGTTATGTTAAAATAAATTCCAGTTTGGGTAAAGCAAAACCAGCCAGCCTTATCATTCTTCCTGTTGTATTTGAAAATAACGTTAAGGCCGTTATTGAACTGGCATCACTGGATAATTTCAGTGAAACCCACCTTGACTTCCTCAATCAGCTTACAGAAAGTTTGGGGATTGTATTGAATACAATTGAGACAAACACCAGAACAGAAGAACTTTTAACACAGTCACAATCACTGGCCGGAGAACTTAAAACTCAGCAGGAGGAATTAAGAAGAACAAACGATGAGCTACAGGATAAAGCATTGCTGCTGGTAAAACAAAAAGATGAAGTAGAAGCCAAGAACAAGGAAGTAGAAGAGGCTCGTAAATCACTTGAAGAAAAAGCAGAACAGCTCACGTTAACATCCAAGTATAAGTCGGAGTTTTTAGCAAACATGTCGCATGAGCTGAGAACACCGTTGAACAGTTTGCTCATTCTGGCGCAACAACTTTACGAAAATGCAGAAGGTAATCTGAATGAAAAACAGATTCGTTATGCCAGAACAATTCACTCCTGCGGCGATGATTTGATTCAGCTGATCAATGACATTCTCGATCTTTCAAAAATTGAATCAGGCTTTATATCAACAAACATTTCTACTGTTCGTCTCACCGAGATTGCATCCTTTGTAGAAACTACATTTAAGCCCATCTCAGAAGCGCGCAATCTTAAATTCAGAATTGAAACAGATTATACGCTGCCAGCCACGATGGAAACAGACATTCAGCGTTTAAATCAGATTCTGAAAAATCTTTTATCGAATGCTTTTAAATTTACGGAGAAAGGAGAAGTGGCTCTTAAAATTTTTGAAGCACCAGGTAAAAGCTGGAAACAAGGCAATGTCAATCTCGATCACGCGCCCAAGGTAATTGCATTCTCCATCAGCGATACAGGCATTGGCATTCCACAAGAGAAACAACTAATTATCTTCGAAGCTTTTCAACAGGCAGAAGGTTCTACCAGTCGCAAATATGGCGGAACAGGTCTAGGATTATCCATCAGTCGTGGCTTGGCAGAACTATTGGGTGGTACAATTGAACTTGAAAGCCAGGCAGGTCATGGAAGCACATTCACATTATACCTGCCACTGGATAGTGCAATCAGCTTAGCACCGCGTGAAGTAACTGAAAGCATCAAAGTAATTCAGCAATTGCAATTTGATCCAGAGAAGAGAAGCGAGTTACTGGGAACTCTCCGCATTACAAATGAAGGTATAGAAGCCAGGAACATGGACATCGTTAATGAAATGATAAACGATACAGGCGACGATCGCAGTCATGTACAGCCAAATGATAAAGTTGTGCTCGTTGTTGAAGACGATTTGCGATTTGGAAGAATCCTGATTGAGAAAGCTCACGAAAAAGGATTGAAAGCTGTTGTCGCAACCAACTATCTCGAAGTATTTGATTTCATCAACCGTTATTCGCCTATAGCCATTACACTGGATGTGAAGCTACCCGATACAAGCGGCTGGAAAGTGATTGATCTGTTACGAAATGATCTTACGTATCGGCACATTCCTATTCATGTAATCTCGGGTGAAGAGAACAGAATGCTGGCACTGAAACGTGGCGCCCGTAGTTTTCTGTTGAAGCCTTTGGATAATGATTTATTGAATACCTTGTTTGATGATATTATTTCCTATAACAGCAGAGAAACAAGAAGCATTCTTATTGTTGAAGATAATGAACTGGATTCATCGCAGATTGCCAAAATACTCCAGGATGATTTGCTTCAGATTACCGTGGCAGGCACAGGTAAAGAAGCTATTGAATTCATAAATCATGACGAGTTTGATTGTATCATTCTTGATTATATTCTACCTGATATGACAGGCACTGACCTGATTCATGAAGTAAGCAAAGCGAAGAACAGGTTAACTCCTGTGATTATCTACTCCGCGAAAGATTTTAGCAAAGTAGAATTGAATAATATCAATCTCAATTCAAGTTCATTGATTGTAAAAGGTGTTAACTCCATCGAATATTTGCTGGAAGAGACGATGTCGCACCTTCATATCAATCATAAAAATCTTGCCGCCGAGAAGAGAAGGATTATTGAAAACATTCGCAACAAAGAAGATATACTCACAGGAAAACATATCCTGGTAGTAGATGATGATGTGCGTAACCTGTTTGCATTAACAACAGTTTTCGAACGCTTTAATATTAACGTGATCACCGCAGAGAGCGGTAAAGAAGCTATCAATATTCTCAATGAAAATCCAAAAGTAGAAATGGTGCTGATGGATATTATGATGCCTGAGATGGATGGATATGAAACCATGCAGAAGATACGACGTGAACATAAAAACAGTACATTGCCTATTATAGCCGTAACGGCAAAAGCCATGAAAGGAGATCGACAGAAATGCATTGAAGCGGGAGCTTCTGATTATATTACCAAACCGGTTAAAATTGATCAATTGCTTTCATTAATGCGTTTGTGGTTTTGTAAATAGTTTTATATGCACCCGAAAATTTTGTTAGTAGATGATCGTGAAGATAACTTGTTGTCTATTGAAACTATTTTAGAACCTAATGGCTACAGATTTGTAAAGGCAATCTCAGGTAGGCAGGCATTAAAAATTCTGCTTAATGAATTTGATTTTGCCATGATTCTGATGGACGTAGAAATGCCTAACCTAAATGGTTTCGAAACTGCCGCATTAATTTACGAGCGCGACAAGCTGAGACACATTCCCATAATTTTTATTACAGCCAATAATTATGGCGATGAAAATTTGTTTAAAGGATATCAGTCAGGTGCTATTGATTATATTTTTAAACCGATCAATCCAGATATATTGCGGGCCAAAGTTGGTGTTCTGATAGATCTGTACAAGAAGAACAGATTGTTGTTAGAGCAGGAGCAAAAGCTTACAATAATCAACAGGAATCTGGAGATGGAGATAAACGAACGCAAAGCTTCAGAGGAAAAAATTAAACAACTTAATCACCGTTTGCTTGAAAATATCTCCAATCTTGAATCGGCCAATAAAGATCTTGAACGCTTTGCCTTCATGGCATCGCATGACTTGCAGGAGCCGCTTCGCAAGATCAGGATGTTTAGCGACAGATTATATGAAAAACATGGCGCTGCTCTTCAGGATGACTCAAGAATGGTAATGCGCATCCAACAGGCAGCTGAGCGAATGCAAAAGCTGATTGTTGATATACTTACCTTTTCCAAACTTTCAACCCAAACTGTAACACTCAGCAAGTGTGATATAAATAACTTATTGGATGAATTAATAGCAGACCTGGTTGAAGAAGTGAAAGAAAAAAAGGTGTCTATCATCGTCGATACGATTCCGGCGCTCTATGTAAATTCAGATCTTTTACGGTTGTTATTTCAAAACCTGATTAATAATTCGCTTAAGTACAGCAAGACAGATGTTAATCCTGTAATTAAAATACGATCAGAAACAAGCACAGCCATTGGTAAGGATGGCGAGAATCTGGTTAAAAAATATTGCCGGATCTTTATTGAAGATAACGGCATTGGCTTTGATCAGAAATATGCAGAAGAAATCTTTGGCATGTTCAGACGATTGCATGATCGCGAACAATTTGCCGGAACAGGTGTCGGATTGGCATTGTGTAAGAAGATAGCTGAATTACATAACGGTTATATTTCTGCACGTAGTGTACTAAATGAAGGCTCTACATTTATCGTTTCATTGCCAGTAACAGAGTAGAGGAATAAATTTCAGATTAGATTAGGTAACAGGTTGGTTGGGAATTTCAATGTTAAAGATAGTGCCCTCACCGATAGATGATTCTATTGTAACAGTACCATGAAGTTTCTCCACAGCTTCTTTCACAATATAAAGTCCCAGTCCAGAACCTGTTGTTTTGTTGGTGGCTCTAAAGAACATATTGAATATTCGGGGCAGAGCATCGGTATCAATTCCTATACCATTATCTTCAAAAAGTAGTTTAGCCTTTTTATCATCAACGGTAATAGAAATGTTGAAGAAGCAATTCGTTTTACTATCGTCATAATATTTGATAGCGTTCGATATAAGATTATTCATGATAACAGATATTCTGTAATGATCAGAATAAAATGCTGCTTCTTCATTTACAGAAACATGAATGTTGATGTTTTCAACGCCTGACATATATTGTAATTTCTCCAGCGTGTCCTTCACGATTTCATTGAAATCTATCTTTACAATTTGAAGATCGAGCCTGGCATTGCGCGAGTAATCCAGAATTTCTTTAAGTGTGTCATCAAGCTTGTGAACACTTTTTTCAATCAACTCATGGTAATGATGAACAACGCTGGGGTTTGTTTCATTTTTAACCAATGTTATCAACCCAAGAACAGACATGAGCGGTGCTCTCAGGTTGTGCGAAACGCTATAGACAAGACTATCCAGTTCTGCATTAATTTTTAAAAGTTCTTCATTGCGGGAAGCCAGCGATGTCATGGCAATCATTTTGGCTTTCTCTGTTTCTTTATGCTTCAAAGCACTTTTAATAGCGCTTGCAAGCCTGTTGAGATTTGATTTGAGAACATAGTCATCAGCACCTTCCTTAATACAATTTACAGCAAATTCGTCAGAGACAGCACCCGTTACTAAAATGAATGGGATATGCGCTTTTAGTGAGCGGCAAAGCCTCAACGCTTCGATCGAATTAAATTGTGGTAAAGAATGGTCAGAAAGAATCACATCGGGATTGAATGTAGTAAGTCCTTCCAAAAATTTTTCCCGGCAATTCACCATCCTGGTTTCAATTTCCATCCCGCCTTTCTCAAGCGTCATATTGATTATTTCGAAATCAATATCGTCATCTTCCAAACAAAGTATCTTCAACATATCAATACCCTCCTCCAAATAAGATAGCGTTTAAAAATGATATTTAAAGAGGCAAAACCTCAGACGAACTTATAATCAGTTGAGTGACCCGGAGATAAGCTATAACGTCCGGCGAGATTCATCTTCACCAGATTGTCATTGGATTTTTAAAATACCGTGAATGAGATTTTCGATGTACTTGGTTGAGTAGGTGAAGACTCAGTCTTCGAATCAATCCACATGTCGTGTGGACCTATCCCGCATAAAACCTCTATTTATTTCATTCTGGTGCGCAAAAATAAATGGCTATTGCTCGGAAAATAAGTTCTAATTACGAATTTTGGGCTTATCTCAATTAATTAAAATATGGTTTGGAAATACAATACTAAGTACCCCGCTATTGACGATCTTCGGCAAGCATCCAGAAAGAAAATTCCAGGATTTGCTTTTGAATACCTGGATGGTGGCTGTAATGAAGATGTGAATTTACTTAGAAATACCTCCGAACTTAGAAATGTTGAGTTGATTCCTTACTATATCAGTCAGCACACTCAATCTGATTTAAAGACTGAATTATTTGGCCATACTTATGATGCTCCTTTTGGCATTGCGCCGGTTGGTCTGCAGGGTTTAATATGGCCCAACTCAACTGAGATATTGGCTAAGGCCGCCTATCAGCATAACATACCTTTCATTTTAAGCACAGTAACAACCAGCAACATAGAACGTGTTAGTGAATTAACTGAAGGACGTGCATGGTTCCAGCTTTATCATCCGGCAGAAGACAGCTTACGCGATGATATTATAAAAAGACTGAAGGCTGCGCAATACCCTGTACTTGTTCTACTTTGCGATGTGCCATCCTTTGGCTACCGCCCTCGTGACATACGCAACGGCCTTGCTATGCCCCCACGAATGACACTACGAAATATTTTACAGATCATGGGAAGACCTGATTGGGCTTTACAGACATTGCGATACGGAACGCCTCAATTTGCAACCCTGAAGCCATATATGCCCAACGACCTTAATATGAAACAGCTGGGACTGTTTATGAACCGAACCTTTTCAGGAAAACTTAACAGCGACAAGATAGCCTTGTTAAGAGATGCATGGAAAGGAAAGATCGTTCTTAAGGGAGTGGCAAGCGAATCAGATACGGAGATGGCAATCAAATTAGGTTTGGATGGTATCATTGTTTCGAATCATGGCGGAAGACAATTAGATGCAGGTCAATCATCCGTTAAAGCATTGCAATCCATATCTGAAAAATACAAAGGTAAGATAAAGATTATGATGGATAGTGGCGTTCGCTCAGGACCTGACGTGGCGAGAGCGTTGGCGAGTGGCGCCGAATTTACGTTCATGGGAAGAACATTCATGTATGGTGTATCGGCCCTCGGTAAAGAGGGTGGAGACCATACCATATCAATTCTTAAAACCCAATTATACCAGGTAATGAACCAGCTGTGCTGTGAAAATCCAAAAGATTTATACAAGCATCTCGCAAAGTAATACTTAAGATAGGCAGGTAATTATGGCGTCAATACTCAATACTATAAGTATATCATGATCGCTATGCCGATCATGAGAAATACTATAAATAAAAGTGAGCTAATTACTTGTCTATCGTCGTTTTTAAAATGTCCGTTCGGCCCCATTCTGTCTTAATTTTTAATTACTCACTATTATTATTGAACTATAATTCTTTGAATGAATGTATCTTCTGTTGAGGAAATATGAATGATATATAAACCCTTTGGTATAGCAACGGTATCAATTTCTATAGATTGAAAATTATCATTGATGTTTACATGTTCTTGAATAATACGGTCGCCGTTTGTATTTAAAATAGCAACCGTATAAATCCCTTCCAGCAAACCCTCAAAGTCGATATAAATATTTTGAGTCTGTTGAACAGGAGTAGGGTATATCCAAACTTTGGAAGGCTTAGATTCTCGTTGAACATAAATCTCCTCCAGAGTTTTTTTTGTTCCGTCTAAATCAGTTTGTGATAATCTATAGTAGCACGAATTTTTTTTGATCTCGTTAGCGTAATCAGTATAATGATATTTACTAATGCCAGATGTTGTTCCTTGTCCGCGGACATTACTAACAGCAGCAAAAGTTAATCCATCTAAAGAACGTTCAAGCGTGAAGTAATTATTGTCTAGTTCCGAAGCTGTAATCCACTTTAATTCTACCTCGCCCGACTCTTTGTTATAGTAGCCAATAAAATATAGTAGTGATGTTGGCAATGTTGCACAATCAACATTGCTCATGCCAGAATCATTTGAATTTTTATTTGTGTCACTAATTACATCTTTCTGCATGGGTGTAATAATTTACTAGCTCATGTATATTGAAAGCGAGATAGCTTCGTTAACATTTGAAAGAATAAAAATCTGTTGAGTGCGTTACTTAAGACTTCAGCAAGACTGTTTGTAACTACGAAGAGTGTCTCATGGAGTAACTTTTACAGACCATTATGAATTTCAAATTAGAATTAAAAATAGGACTTCATAAAATGGTATTATTTAATAAGTAATAGACAAAACAGTAGACAAGCTGAAATAATAGCTGTTATAAATGAAATAGGCACGTTTTAGCTGCAATAGCTGAAACAAAATTTTGAGATAGCGATTCCTCTTCGTAAGAAAGAAGGATAGACTTGATGAAATAAACCGGCTAACTGGCTGATTCTTTTTGATAAGATATTGGAATGGCTCTCTTATCCAGGCGAAGAGTAAATTCAGTTCCTTTTCCTATTACACTCCTTACAGTTATTTCCCCATTTAGCTTTTCAGTAAGACTTTTTACGATAGAAAGTCCCAATCCAATGGAGGATTCGCCAGATGTTGGACGGGCTGAAAGCCTTCCAAATTTCTTAAATAGTTTTTTTCTGTCTTCTTCACTAATGCCAGGACCCTGATCTTGTACAGAGATGTAAACAGTTTCCTCAACGCTTAACACCTTAATAAATATCTCCGTTGCGTTTTCAGAGAATTTAAGTGCATTAGATATAAGGTTGTCAATAATACGCCCAAGCGATACGGGATCTGTAGTAATCGCAAGATCATCTTCAATGGCTGTATGAATAGAAATATTCTTAATCTGAGCTTGCTCGTTGAACTTTTCGACGCGCATCTTTATGAACTGACTCAGATTTATTTCTGCCAAATCATTTTGTTCATGTTCAATGGAATGTAACTCAAGAACAGCATCTAAAAGCTGAAGACCTTCTTTGTTTACAATCTCCAGCTGTTCAATGATTTCTTTTTGATCTTTATTTAATGGAGTACTCTGAAGAAGTTGCGATAAACTTATAGTGCGACTCAGCGGCAATCTTAGATCGTGAGCAGCTGCATTGATGTTGTCGAGATGTTGTTGATTCTGGAGTTCTAATTTTTTATTTCGCTGCTCCAGTTGGATTATTCTTTCAGATAATTGCTCTGCCTGATTATTTTCGCTGGCTTTAATTTTTGATTTATGATCATGGGGATCGTAAATATCTGACAGGATCAGGTATTGTTTTCCGATCCTGGTAAATAATGATTTCGTGTTTTTAAATAAATTTTTAGCGAACCCTGCTCTTAAGACTTCTTTTTCACCCTCACTCTTTTCCATTTCACAAGTCGTTTTAAAATTATGTTGGCTTTTGCTTTCCCAATGTTGGGAATCTGAAGGGTTTTATTGAAAAGTCATTGTGACTGAGGAAGAGTCAGAAATAAATCAATGTGGATACATCAGTTGCTATCTTAACTCCGCAAGAGCTGCCAGATTGAAATAGATTAAAGCACTTACTATCAAATGACTTGTAAATATTCAGTTTTTTTTGGTTACTACTATCTAAATGTAACTGACAAAAAAGTAGACAGGTCGGCGATACATGTAAATTCGGCGTTTTTATTGGAAGAATAACCCTTGGTATTTGACAAAGCATCAAAAGACACTGCGGTTTTTAAATTAATTGTAAAATCTATACAGACAGTGAAAACGATCACTAAAAATGATGCCTGATTGCGGTCAGTTGTAAAATAATTGAATTCAGGAATTTTTATGGTTCTTTCTCTCATAATATGAAAGTGATCCATGGTATCGCATAAATAAATAGACAGGCAATTCGATAAATGGCAATTATTCAGGTAGTGCCGGGAAATGAGTTTCAGGATTGTTTAGTATCTTAGAGAAGAGGTTAAACATACAGATATTATGGTTACCACAGAAACAGACCCTTCTGTAGCCGCTGAAAATGAGGTTACGCTATCCAGTCAATTTATACTCATTGATGACGATCCCATTAACAACATCATTAGTAAGATTACTATTGAATTGGTGATGGGAGATGTGAGCATTCAAAGTTTTATTAATCCAGCTGAGGGATTTGAATACATACGAGCTTCTACACAACTTTCCCGTAAAAACGTACTCTTACTTGATCTCAACATGCCCATACTAAATGGGTGGGAATTTCTGGATCGGTTTGATAATCTGCCAGCTTCACTCAAAAAATCTTTCCAGATCTATATACTGTCATCATCTGTAGACGATCGTGACCGTGAGCGATCTTATGCAAATAAGAACGTTGTAGATTTTCTGGTAAAGCCACTCACAAAAGATGAAGTAGCCAGAATTGCTGGTGCTATGAGCTGAATGATTTAAACGATCATTGTTCAAGCGCCAGGCCTGAATATGCCCGTCAATCAATTTATAATAACTTGACGGATGGCCCTATTGTACGTCTGAATGGTGCTTGGAAGGGAGGCATGGTTGGAATAGAAAATATCTCGTATTCAAGGCAGCTTGTATTGATGAATGCTAATTAATTTCTATTTTTGTAGCCTATTCTTGACTTAAAGGTCTAGTTTAGATTAAAGCAACAAAAGCACTTCAATTAGACGGATTGGAGTGCTTTTATTTTTATGGGCGTATTATAAACGCTATTTATACCCGATACACTTTATATCACCATAATAAATTCAGGCCCTTCGTCGAAATCAAGAATTCTTTCTCCTCATTTTAAAATACGCTTTTCATTTAAGGACTGTTCTACATAAATTGTTAAACAATAAATAAAACCCTCAACTATGGCTATAACTTATGTAGAAATCGAAGACCGATATCAAACGCAAACTCAAAGCGAAAATGTTACTGTTGAAGTAACAATTGGCGATGCTGGCGTAGGCGCTTATATAATCTTTCTTGATAAAGTGCTTAAAGCAGCAAATACTACAGCCAATCTTGGCAAAGCATCAGAAGTGATTGGCAAAAGAACAATCATTTCTGCTACCATACCTGATACGCTTGATGAAACAAACTGGACAAGTGTTACGGTTTACATTAAAGAAGGAAGTCAGTCGAAGACCTACGGGCCGTATTCCAAACATGTTAGTAATAATCTTGACACCGTTAACTTCATCATTCAAATCATCAACCAATGAACTATCAATTTATTCGAGGCACATTGTTCTTTGTTGCGTTACTCGCATGCAATGTCTGTATGGCGCAGAATGGAAATGAGTTAGCAGTGCCTTCTACACCAGCCTTTAGCATTCTTAACTATGAGCCTGCTGCCATTATGCGGCCTACTAATCCCAAAGAACTTTCCGCAGATGTATTAAACTCATTTGACAAAAACGGTAAGCTGCTGATGAATGTGGGTTTAGAAGTGGCTCCTTACTGGCTGAAGAGCAGACCTGCACTTACGCGAGCAGAATATCTTAATGCAAAAGGCGGACAGGCTTTCAAACAATCGCTTATGCTTTCTATGGCCACAGTAAAAGATACCATCACAAATAATAATAAGTTGGGTGCAGGTTTTCGCTTTCGGCTTTCTGGTGGAAAAGTAACGGCAGAGTATACAGCCAAAGAACAACAATTAATTTCAAGGGCTACGATGATATCCGTTGTTAGCAGTGCACGTGCTTTTATTCAAACTCCAAATCCGGCGCTTGCCTTAACGACCAGGCAGGAAGTAATTGAGTTCATCAGGAGTGCATTTACAAATGCAGCATCAGGACTTACGTCGCAGCAACTGGAAGAATTTCAGAACTATGCACAGAGTCTTTCTTCTAATTACTCCGATGCTCAGGCTGATTTGCTAGCTTTTACAGCTGCAATCAATACTAAGATAGACGAGGCCAGTGATGATTTAAAAAAAGAAGTTGTAGCACTTTCGCGTAAGCGAATTGGTTTAACGACAGAGATAGCTGGAGCTGCAAGTTTCTATAAAACTACGCACGAGAAATTTGAGAAGGCAGGCATTTGGTTTAATGCAGCTAATGTACGATCACAGACGGATTCATGGAATTTCTCAGTTCGCTACTTATTTATGGGAAAAGATTCTGTGAATTCAAATCTTGATTTTGGTGGCGCTTACATAAAAGAACTTTCCAAGTTCAGTTTTTCCATCGAAGCCATGGGACGTGTATTTCATGGCACGATGCACGCGCTTGATGCAGCTAGCAATAATGTGACCTATACTGATAACGGCATGACATGGCGACTGGCAGCTCAGGCATCATATAAGATTGCACAGGATATAAGTGTGAATCTCAGCCTCGGGAAGAATTTCGATTCGCCCTTTCTTCAGGATGCTGGTTTCTTCTCCATCTTCGGTGTGCGTTATAGCATTTTTAAAAATAATAAAGCAGCATTGCCAACAGTTCCTTAGTATTTATCATATTTCTTATTTTTAAACTTTTGATATTTTTGACAACGGTCGCAGCATGAGTAAAAAAGATATAATTATCATTTTAGTAAGCGTTGTTGTCATTTCTGTTTTTATGATTTGGGCAATGCAATGGGGAATTCAGAAATCAAATGATACCCTTAAAAAATTCGATTCTATAAATAGTAATCGGGAGAATTTCATAAGAAAGAGTGACAGCCTGTTGCTTAGAATGGATATGGATAGCTTGATAAGATCTGAGAAAAAAAGATTAATTAAAGAGCATTGAGAATTCTTACTAAAAGAAACAACCTTAAAATACATTACAATGACAGAACAAATATTTTGGCAACTCATTGAAGAAGCCTGGCAGCACGTTGCTCCTGATTTAGCAAAGCGCAGACATGAACTGGCATACTCTTCTACTGAAATGAAAGAAGAGAGCGAGCTCGGAAATGATTTTGCCTCAGTAATTGACGAAGATATCGTAGAATATCTAACGGAAAAATTAAAGGAAGTTGATCAGGTTGAGCTTCAGGCGTTCGATAAAATTCTGGAACAAAAACTTTACGATATTGATAGAGAAGATATACAGCAATTTACAGATGGTAGCGATGATGGCTTTCTATACTGCAGAGGTTTTATAGTAGGCATGGGTAAAGATTATTATGACAGTATCTACAAAGATCCAGGCTTTGCTGCTGCCTATTTAGAAGCTGAAAGCTTTTGTTACTTTTCATGGCATCTTCATGAAGAACTCCATGGAGAATATACAGAGAGCGAAATCTCACGTGAAACAGGATCAAATGCAAAGCACTGGAGTTAAAGAAGACTTGAAGTACAACGATACATTAAGCAGACATAAATGATCAGGCAATTATTTTTATTATCCTTTATCTTATTTCTTGGTTGTCAAAACAAGAACCAAAGTCCGGACGCGATACAACAAGGTTCTATAGCTCATGATTCATTGACTCGTGATCAACTTAAAGACATACAGTTTTTGTTCGAGACATTTAAAGAAGTTGACTCAGCAAAATATGATAAGTGGATTGAGGATTTCAAAAGAGATAAAAATCCAGACAATGAAATTCAAATATGGATGGCCATGGCAAACGCATATAATAGTTACTGCCAAAACAGAAAGCTCAATAGGGAAATGAAAATGGAAGTTTATCAGATTATAGTGATGAGATCGACAGAGCCTGAAGATGAAGTTTTGTCCCAATTAAATTTAAGGTTTCTTTCTCAAAAGGATGCTATTGAAGTGATGCAAGGATATACGTTGGATGCGAAGCCAGTGAGATAGAT
>DATCRE010000483.1:0-3560 GCA_036569145.1 Cyclobacteriaceae bacterium | reverse complement strand
AAGCTCATGTCATTGGGCGATGTTGAATCTTTTATCAAATCAAACAAACACCTTCCTGAAATTCCTTCTGCAGATGAGGTGAAAGAGAATGGACATAAGTTGGGAGAGATGGACGTGCTACTGCTGAAAAAGGTTGAAGAGATGACCTTGTATATTATTGAGCAGCAAAAACAAATAGCCAGTCAGGCCGAAAAAATTGCTGCACTTGAAAAAAAGATAAGCAACCTCAAATAAGAAATAACTTATGAAAAGACTCGGATTTTTACTTATGCTTATAATGGTCACCATTTCGGTTGCCAGGGCACAATGGGGTACATATCCTTATGGAACAGATTATATCACTAACACCAATACAGGTGGCGTTGTGATAAAACTTGATGCGCCAACGCCTGCATCAATCCCTTCGTGGGGAAATTGGGGATTCTTCTCCTATGCTACCGCATCTCACACTTCCGGCACCGCATCCAAAGTGTGGGGTGCATATCTGCTTAGTTTGAATAACAAAGGCGGAGTGCTTACAGAGAGTATTGGCGCAAACTGCACTGCCGGTAATGAGTCATCGGGTAATGGAACAGTTACAAATGCGTATGGAGTATGGGCACGTGTGCAGTCCGGAGCAGGTACTGTAAATAATGGTTATGGTGTCTATATCTACAACACTGCTGCCACCCGTGACTATGGACTTTATCAAGCTGGCTCTGACGATGACAATTATTTTGCAGGGAACGTTGGTGTTGGCGCTACGATGGTTAACAACCCCAATGGCTACAAGCTTGCTGTCAACGGAAAGATAGGAGCCAAAGAAGTTCAGGTAGAAAACACAAGTTCAACATGGGCAGATTATGTTTTTGAAAAAGATTACAAGCTGATGCCATTAAATGATGTTGAATCATTTGTAAAGTCAAACAAACATCTTCCTGAAATTCCTTCAGCAGAAGAAGTAAAAGAAAATGGACATAAGCTGGGTGAGATGGATGTGTTGTTGCTAAAGAAAGTTGAAGAGCTTACTCTGTATGTTATCGAATTGAAAAAGGAAGTTGAGAGGATAAAGTCAGAAAATGTTCAATTAAAATCTCGACTGAAAAAATAACAACCCTCTATTATGAAAATATTAAACACACGATTTATATGGCTCATTTTATTGTTGCCATTCGTTAGCGGTTACGGTCAGTCTAACTCAAAGTATTTTTACTATTATCAGGGGAATAAAATTTTCCTTGAGCCCGATAAACAAACTGTTGCCATTTCGTGGGAAGGTGATACGGACATAAATTTACTTTCATCTTCTCTGGTTGTATCTAAAAGTAAGTTCTCACGTATAGCCGAAGATCATACAAGAAACACTGTCATTACCATTGATCAGAAAGCTTCTTCACGCAAGAATCTGAAAACATATTATCTTGAAATAGGTACAGACCTGAGTACGCTTTCTGATTATGAACGTATGATTGAGTCATATAAAACTAAGCCGAACGTTGCCATGGCTTCTCCATGCTTTGCAATGGCAGGAGGTAAGAAGATGGGGCTTTCAAACAATCTCTATGTAAAACTTAAAACTCCATCAGATGTTAATCTATTGTATGAGCAGGCCGATAAATTGAAGTTAGAAGTGCTTGGTCACAATGAATTTATGCCTTTGTGGTTTACACTTTCAAGTGATAAAAATTCAAAAGTAAATTCACTGCAAGCTGCTAATCTTTTATACGAAACCGGATTATTTGAAAGTACTGAGCCTGCATTTATCTATCATGACCTAATGCTGTCTAGTGATCCTTATTTCAATAACCAATGGGGTTTGAAAAACACGGGCCAGTATGGTAGTACGTATGCTGGAATTGATATTAAAGCTGAACAAGCTTGGGGTATAACCACAGGTGCAACATCCATTAAAGTTGCTGTTTACGATCATGGTTTTGAAATGAATCATCCAGACTTGCAGGCCAATACTTTTGGCACAGGTTATAATGCAGCAAATGGAACTACACCCGCTCAGGTTTTAGGTGATCATGGTACAGCGTGTGCAGGTATAGTCGGTGCGGTTCAAAATAATAATCTCGGAGTAAGTGGCGTAGCTCCAACATCCAAACTTATTTCCGTAAGTATTAATTTACTTTTATCAGATCCGCCTCAGAATCTTGCCAATGGTTTTAACTGGGCTTGGCAAAATGGTGCCGATGTTATCAGCAACTCCTGGGGAGGATACGCTCAATCTAGTATAATTGATGATGCAATAACCAACACATTAACAAATGGTAGAGGAGGTAAAGGTACTGTCATAGTTTTTGCTGCAGGCAATGAGAATAATACGGCAATCCGTTACCCGGGAATTAGTAATCCATCACTTTTAGTGGTTGGAGCTTTAAGTCCATGTGGACAAAGAAAAAGTCCCAGCTCCTGCGATGGAGAAGCATGGGGTAGTTGTTTTGGCACCCAGTTGGATGTAATGGCTCCGGGCGTAAAGATTCCTACAACAGACAGACAGGGAACCAATGGATTTGATGCCACAGATTATTTCCAGACATTTAATGGAACGTCATCGGCTTGTCCTCACGTAGCGGGAGTAGCTGCTTTGGTATTAAGTGCTAATCCGAATCTCACAGTTCAACAAGTTACAGACATCATTGAAAAGAGTGCTCAAAAAGTAAGAACAGATTTATATAGTTATACGACTACCAGTGGAAGGCCAAATGGAACGTGGCACAATGAAATGGGTTATGGACTTGTTGATGCATATGCAGCTGTTCTTCTTGCTAATTCAACCACATGCCAGGCAAGTCAATCCATTACACCTAATGTCGTTGCGCCCTATACCGATAACAGGCAAGCTTCTGCCACCATTACGGCAACAAATATCATTAACGCTGGAGCAAGTGCAAATTATCATGCAGGCAGTAGTGTAACATTGTCTCCGGGCTTCAGAGCTATTGCAGGTTCAAAGTTCAGAGCAAATGTCCTTGGTTGTACAGATACATATAGTTCCAGTAGAATAGCTACTGGCAATGTTACGCAAGTCAGTTATGAAGAAATTAAAAATATTACTGCAGGTGAAGATATTGATGTCATTGTTTCACCTAATCCAACGTCAGGCATCTTAAATATTCAAACATTTTTCACCGAGAAAAGAAAAGTTAGTATTCTTATTTACGATACTTTTGGGAATAGAGTATATGAATCTTCTGTCAAAGAAATGGCAACGGAAGGACATGAAGTGAACTTGACAGGAAAAGCATCAGGTCTTTATATTGTACATTTAAAGGCAAACAACACGGTGTATAAAACAAAAATTATTCTGAATAAATAAATACTTCAGAATTACTAATGTCTTAATTAAAATAATATCAGGTGTAAAGCCTGATATTATTTTTTGAAAAAGTAACAATGATATGATCGCCCCATGCATTAAATGGAAAATGCATTTTTAAGGATGAGTCGAGCTGTCGGAGAGTTTTATAAATACCTTTATGCTTCACCGGAAAATCACCTCGTGATGGAGGAGGTGATATCGCTGCTAATCCCTCGCTCTCTATAAATTTAAAATTACTTCCAAAGGCTTCTTTGAT
>DATCRE010000482.1:0-3699 GCA_036569145.1 Cyclobacteriaceae bacterium | reverse complement strand
AATCTCACAGAAACTCAACGCTTGCAGATTGAGAACAAATTACTCTCAACAAAATATGTAAACCGGGAGACCGGCAAAGGCATTACATTTTTCTCTAAAGAAGAAGCCGAAAAGAAATTCATTAAAGAGACAGGTGAAGATTTTAAAAAGTTATTAGGTGAAAACCCATTGCATGATGCTTATCTGGTAAGCATCGATAAAGCATATCAATCCAAAAAGGAAATGGACAAGATCAAAGCTGATCTTGAAAAAATGAATGGCGTATTCCAGGTCTTTTATGTTGAAGATCTGTTTGAATCTGTCAACAAGAATGTTACTAACATTGGCTTGATGCTTCTTGCTTTAATAGCCGTTCTGTTAATAACAGTTATATTTTTAATCAACAATACATTGAGACTCGCTTTATTTTCACAGCGATTTCTTATTCGTAGCATGCAA
The DNA here is from genome assembly GCA_036569145.1 of Cyclobacteriaceae bacterium. Classification (GTDB taxonomy): domain Bacteria; phylum Bacteroidota; class Bacteroidia; order Cytophagales; family Cyclobacteriaceae; genus DATCRE01. The sequence goes on along the minus strand of DATCRE010000482.1, from coordinate 3,261 downwards.
TTGGTTGGAGCAAAAACATGGTTCATTCAAAGACCATTTTTATTCAGAGCAGCGGGTTACGGATTCCTTGCCGGCGGCATTGCATCGGGTTTACTCTGGGGTATTTCAAATTATGCTCAGCGTAAAATAACCGATCTTTCATTGCTCCACAACCCAGATCAGTTTATGATATTGGTGAGCATTTTATTTTTAATTGGTATTGTTATAGCTGTTGTCGGTACGTTTATAGCAATACAAAAATATTTACGAATGTCATTAGACGAATTATATTAACAGAGACACAATATGGAAAGTAAACTTCCTTTCGGAAAGAAGAATTATCAATGGATGATCATCGGAGTGGTAGCACTTGTGATCGGTTTCATTATCATGTCCTTGGATACAAAACAACATGGTTTTGGATTTCTTGGTTTAACTCTTGGACCTATCGTAGTGATGGCGGGGTTTGTTATCGAGATATACGCTATTCTTCATAAGCCAACAAAATAATTCAAACCGATAATCTAATTGTTTATTGGTCATTTAGATTATTGCTGATCTTAAGGCAACCCAACACATCATGTCTATTATTCAAGCTATAATACTGGCCATTATAGAGGGCCTGACTGAATTCTTACCTATTTCCTCAACAGGCCACATGATTATAGGCTCGTCAGTGATGGGTATTGCTTCCGATCCGTTTGTGAAAATGTTTACCATTGCTATTCAACTCGGCACCATTCTATCGGTCGTAGTTCTATATTGGAAACGCTTCTTTCAAAGCTTTGACTTTTACTTTAAACTCATCGTTGCCTTTATTCCGGCTGCAGTGATTGGTTTTCTTTTTAATGATAAGATTGACGCACTGCTTGAACGTGTTGATGTTGTTGGTTATACACTTGTGCTTGGTGGTATTGTGTTTCTTTTCATTGACAAGATCTTCGAGGCTAACAGTGAAAGCAAACAAGAGGTTACATATCCCATTGCTTTAAAAATTGGTTTCTTTCAGACCATTGCCATGATACCCGGAGTATCACGTTCTGCGGCTACAATTATTGGTGGCCTTACACAGAAGCTTTCGAAGACAACCGCTGCTGAGTTCTCATTCTTTCTTGCAGTGCCAACTATGTTTGCTGCCACGGCTTATAAGTTTTTAAAATTTTTCAAAGAAGGAAATACGTTTGGCAGTCATGAGATTACATTGCTTGCTGTCGGTAATGTCGTAGCCTTTGTTGTTGGCGTATTGGCTATTAAATCATTTATTAGTTTTCTTACCAAACATGGCTTTAAGTGGTTTGGTTATTATCGCATTATACTCGGTGCGGTGATCCTGATACTATATTATTTCGGCATGCAGCTTTCCATCGTGTAATGGAAGAAAACAAGAAACAAGAAGGACGCATTCTATTGATTGACAAGCCCTATAAATGGACTTCGTTTGCTGTTGTCAATAAACTACGCTACAAATTCAAGATTAAGAAGATTGGTCATGCAGGAACGCTCGATCCGCTAGCCACGGGCCTGCTTATCATTTGTACGCACAGTATGACCAAACGGATTGAAGATTTCATGGGTCTTGAAAAAGAGTACACTGGCAAATTTGTTATTGGCAGTGTTACAGCGTCGTATGACCTGGAAACTCCTGTATCAGAGCCAAAAGATATTTCATCTATCACAGAAGATCTTATTAACGCTGCCGTAAAATCGTTGACAGGTAAAATAAATCAACTTCCACCAGTGCACTCCGCCATACGCGTTGGTGGCAAACGCGCTTATGATTTTGCACGTGAAGGAAAAGAGATCACATTGTCTCTCCGCGAAGTTGAAATCAAAGAATTTGAAATAACGTCTGTTGCTTTACCTGTTATTGGGTTTAGAGTAGTGTGTTCAAAGGGAACATATATACGAAGCCTGGCGCACGATCTTGGTGAAAAACTGGGTGTTGGTGCGTATCTTTCGGAACTTTGTCGCACACGCATTGGCCCATATAAACTTAGCGATGCACAAACTATTGAAGAGGCTATAGCATGAAAATTTATCATGGCATTGATGATTTTGTTCGCTTAGATTATGCTGTTGTTACCAGCGGCACTTTCGATGGCGTGCATGCTGGTCATCACCAAATTTTGCAACGTCTTCAGGAAATTGCTATACAAAATAATGGTGAGACGGTAGTCATCACATTCTGGCCTCACCCACGTCTTGTATTGCATCCGGAAGACGATAGCTTAAAGCTGCTTAATACATTTGAAGAAAAAGCTGAGCTGCTTAAAGAGCACGGCGTTAAACATCTCATACGAATACCTTTCACCAAAGAGTTTTCACAACTTACATCTGAAGAATTCATAGAGAAAATTCTGGTATCAACCATTGGCACAAAAAAACTTGTCATTGGCTATGATCATCGTTTTGGCAAGAACAGAGAAGGAAGCTTTGAGCAACTAAAACTTAACGCGCCAAAGTATGGCTTCGATGTTGAAGAAATTCCACGACAGGATATCGATCATGTTGGAGTGAGCTCTACTAAAATACGACATGCCCTGGAAACAGGCGACCTGGAAACAGCCAATCATCTTATTGGCAGACCTTATAGTGTAACCGGTAGAGTTGTAAAGGGTGATAAAATTGGAAGACTTCTCGGCTTCCCAACAGCTAACATTGAGGTTGACACCAAGTATAAACTCATTCCTGCTGATGGCATTTATGCTGTTACTGTTGGTTATGAAAATAATATCTTTAAGGGCATGCTTTACATTGGCAATCGCCCTACCATTAATGGCCTGCAGCGCAATATCGAAGTCAATATTTTTGATTTTGATAAAGAGATCTATGGTGAGTCCATCACCGTTTATTTTCACACACTAATACGAGGTGATATTAAGTTTAATGACCTTGAAGAATTGAAGTTACAACTTCACAAGGATAAGGTTGATGCTTTGCGTTTGCTTGAATAAATGAGTTGTTAGGCATTAGGAATTAGCCATTAGTTAAATTAGTAGTGTCTGAATTATCTAATCGTAATTCGTCAATCTAAAATTGTAAATTGAACTTATGGAAAAACCATTATGGTCACCATCAGCGCAGTTTGTTAGGGATACTAATCTTCAGCATTACATTCAATGGCTTCAAAAAAACAGAAGCCTTTCTTTTAATGGCTATCAGGAACTTTGGCGATGGTCTGTAAATAACACTTCTGATTTCTGGAAAAGCATTTGGGAGTATTTCAACATTCTTTATGATGGCGAGATTAAAAGTATTCTCACTGGCGATCAAATGCCTTTC
>DATCRE010000481.1:0-2438 GCA_036569145.1 Cyclobacteriaceae bacterium | reverse complement strand
GAGTTTGAGATCGGAGTAGGTGTTAATTAGTCAGTAGTCATTAGTCAATGGTCCATAGTCGATGGTTAGCTGTTAATAGTTATCCGTTAATGGATATTAGTCATTAGGATGTTATGTCATTAGTAGTATCAACGTTGGGTTGGATGTCTCATAATCAATATTGGAACTACTGATACTCACGATCAAGATTATTCGGTCAAATCCCGAAGGGATGGTATGATTATAGAAAGAATTGTTATTACATTTTTTCAAACCCTGAAAGGGTGAAATGATTATGTCACTCCATCGGAGTTCAGATTGAACGATTTCAAATTTCTACAATCATATCATCCTTTCAAGATTATAATCATTGCCATTTCGATTTTCCAAACAAACTAATGACTCAATGATCAAACTACCTAATTCCTAACAACCATGACTTCTACCTATCACTATCGACCATTGACTATGGACTATTGACCAATTACAACCACTAACCCCGATTATACGCCGATGAAATATTTTTATCCGCACGGATGCAACTTCTGGATATTACCTCAGTATCTATATAAAAACCGCCGCTCAACAACAGACTTGCTATGATTAAAAACTACTTCAAAATCGCCTTTCGAAATCTTGTTAAGTACAAGGGATATTCGTTTATCAATATCATGGGACTCGCCACGGGTATGGCTGTCGCCATACTTATTGGTCTTTGGATGTGGGATGAATTATCCTATAACAAATACCACCAGAATTACGATCGCCTTGCACAGGTGTGGCAGCATAATATCTACAATGGCAATGTTGGGTCGCAGGTGTCAAATCCTTATTTGATGGCCGAAGAAATACGCAATAACTTTGGCAGCGATTTTAAATATGTTCTGCAATCGTCATGGACATCTACGCATATCTTAACACATGGCGAAAAGAAATTTAACAAAGAGGGAAATTATTTTGAACCAGCAGTAACAGAAATGTTATCGCTTAACATGATTTACGGAACACGTGATGGATTAAAAGACCCTCATTCGATTTTATTATCAGAGTCAACGGCTAAAGCATATTTTGGTGATGCTGATCCCATGAATCAGCTTATGAAAATTGATAACAAGCAAGATGTAAAGGTGACAGGTGTCTACGAAGACTTGCCTTATAATTCTTCTTTTCGCGATATGACCTACATTCTTCCGTGGGATCTGTACCTCATCACGAATGATTGGATTAAGAAAATGGATGATCCATGGGGAAGCAACTTCACCCAGACGTTTGTCCAGATTGCCGATAACGCCGATATGGATCTGGTGTCAGTAAAAATAAAAAATGTAAAATTCAATAAATTAAATAACGATGTAGACAGAAAATACAAACCTGTTGTTTTTCTTCACCCCATGAGCAAGTGGCATCTGTACTCTGAATTTAAGAATGGCGTGAACATTGGCGGTCGCATTGAGTTTGTCTGGCTCTTCGGCATCATTGGTGTTTTTGTATTGCTGCTCGCTTGCATCAACTTTATGAATTTAAGTACTGCACGCTCTGAGCGACGCGCCAAAGAAGTTGGTATACGCAAATCTATTGGTTCTGTAAGAGGGCAGTTAATTGCACAGTTCTTTAGCGAATCTCTTCTCGTTGCCTTGCTGGCGTTTTTATTTTCATTAGTATTAGTACAACTGATACTACCAACCTTCAATGATGTTGCTGATAAAAAACTAACGATGCTCTGGACAAATCCTTTGTTCTGGATTGTTGGTATTTCTTTCAGTCTGTTAACCGGTATTATCGCGGGCAGTTACCCTGCACTTTATTTATCTTCCTTTCAACCCGTTAAAGTATTGAAGGGAACATTTCGTGTTGGTCGCTTTGCTTCTGTGCCACGTAAAGTATTAGTAGTGCTGCAGTTCACTGTTTCTGTTACGTTAATCATCGGAACAATCATTGTGTTTCGTCAGATTCAGTTTGCCAAGAACAGGCCTATCGGGTATGATCGCAATGCGTTAATCAACATATACATGTCAACGCCAGATATACATAATCACTTTGAGACGATACGCACCGAACTTAAAAATTCGGGCGCTGTTGTTGAAATGACAGAATCAGGAAGTCCGACGACTTCTGTATGGAATAGTAACAGAGGTTTTGAGTGGAAAGGAAAAGATCCCGAGCTGGCCGTTGATTTTCCAAATGACGGAGTCACGCATGAGTATGGCAAAACCGTTGGATGGCAATTCAAAGAAGGTCGCGATTTCTCACGAGACTATGCTACAGATTCTTCTGCCTTTGTTATCAATGAAGCGGCTGCAAAATTCTTAGGCTTTAAGAATACCATAGGTGAAACACTCATCTGGGATAAAAAACCTTATACTATTATTGGCATTATTAAAGACATGGTGGTAGAATCTCCTTACGAACCTGTTCGTGCATCACTCTTTCACATATCTAAAGATGAGGGGAATGTTACA
>DATCRE010000480.1:0-12866 GCA_036569145.1 Cyclobacteriaceae bacterium | reverse complement strand
AGAATAATAGTGCTGCACCAGATAAGTTTAATACCGCCAACACTTTTTGCGCTGCGAAATAACGATCGGCAAGCATGCCCACAAAAAAAGGCGCCGCTATCATAGCAATGGAAAAAGCTGCATAGGCATTTCCAACCTGATCACCTGTGGCATGAAGCTGGTCTGTAAGATATTTACTCATCTGTCCATACCACGATCCCCAAACAAAAAACTGGAGAAACATCATGACTGAAAGCTGAACACGTATAGATAGTTTCATGCTGATGAATAAAGACCAAAAGAAAGATACGGCGATTGAAACTATCCCGAAAAACCTCTTGTGTAAAAATTATTCACACACAACAACACACATTAAAATAGCTATGAGTTTCGAGTTATGAGCTGTGAGGCATCTACTAAATAGTTACGAGCTGTGAGGTTTTTTGCTCGAACCTCATAGCTCATAACTCACAGCTATTTCAAGATTGTCTGGCAATGAGATTCTCTGTGAAAGTTTTCAGAAATGCTTTGGAAGATGATGATGTGTGAAGTTTATCCAACTCCTTCAATCCTTTATCAAAATACTGATTTACTTTTTTTTCGGCTAGTGTTGGAATGTCGAGCTTATCATAAATTATTTTTACAGCAGCTACTTTTTCTTTCTTCTTAAATGTTTTGGCTTCAAGCCAGTGCTGAAGTTCCTTTTTTTCTTTGCCTTGTGCTTTCTCAAGTGCTTTAATTAACAACCATGTTTTTTTGTTGGCAATGATATCACCACCAACCTGCTTGCCGAATTTTTTAGGATCAGCATAAGCATCCAGCAAGTCATCTTTGAGTTGAAAGCCAATCCCGATGTTAACACCAAACTGATATAATGTTTTACGGTCTTCATTAGACGCACCTGCGAGAATTGCACCCAGCTCTAAACTAAAACCCAACAACACTGATGTTTTAAGTTTTATCATGTTGATGTATTCGGCTTCAGTTACAGTACTGCGTAATTCATACTCCATGTCCCATTGCTGCCCTTCACATACTTCTGCTGCGCATTTATTAAAAGATTTCAGTACGGTCTTTAATGTTGAAGGTTCAAGTTCGTTAAATGCTTCGTAGACTTTTACCAGCATAACATCTCCTGATAAGATGGCTGTATTCACATTCCATTTTTTATGAACCGTAGACTTGCCTCTTCTGAGAGGAGCCTTGTCCATAATATCATCATGCATGAGTGTAAAATTGTGGAATGCCTCAACGGCTACGGCATAGGGGATAATACTCTTTACATCATCTTTATAAAGTGTGTATGAAAGCATTGTGAGCATGGGGCGTAAGCGTTTGCCCCCCAGATTCATCAGATAACGAATGGGTTCGTATAAAGACTCAGGTTGTTTGCCGTATTTGTTCTTTTTTATCTCTTGCTCAATCCACTGCTGGCACTTACCAATCTGATTTATCATGAAATGCTTTTTTCTTCGAAAATATAGAACTTTCTGCAAACACCAGGTCAATCAAACGTTTATCTATATCTGTTTTCTTCACCCGAACTGATAATTTATCTCCCAGGGTAAACACCTTTCTGTTTTTACGACCTACAATTCGATAATTCTTTTCATCAAAGTCATAGAAGTCATCATCCATGTCGACCATGCGAATCATGCCCTCACATTTTGTTTCAATGATTTCAACATAGATACCCCATTCGGTTACACCTGTAATTAAACCATCATAAGGTTTGGCTTCAGCGTTAGCCATAAACTCAACCTGCTTGTATTTAATCGAAGCGCGCTCTGCATCGGCAGCACGTTTTTCCCGCTCAGAAGAATGAAGACATTTTTCTTCAAAATCTTTTTTGTTAACGGAATTGCCTCCATCCAAATAATGCTGAAGCATGCGATGCACCATCATATCAGGATACCGGCGGATTGGCGAAGTGAAGTGCGTGTAATGTTCAAACGCTAAACCAAAGTGACCTTTGGCTTCTGTTGTATATTTTGCTTTCGCCATTGAACGAACAGCGAGTTGTTGCAATATGCCTTGCTCAGGCTTGCCTTCAACTTCATCCATCAGGTTGTTAAGCGACCTGGAGATTGTTGTGTCATCAATGTTGATCTTATGTCCAAATTGTTTGGCGAACAACGCAAAAGTTTTTACTTTTTCAGGATCTGGTAAGTCGTGAGTTCTATATACGAAAGTATTTTTCTCTTCGCCTTTCTTCATGCTGTAAATGAATGTAGCAACCTGCTTGTTGGCAAGCAGCATAAACTCTTCAATAAGCTTATGCGCATCTTTCCTGATTTTTGGAATAACAGCCAACGGTTTCCCTTTATCATCAAGTTTGAATTTTACCTCTGTGGTTTCAAAATTAACAGCACCTTTTTTGAAACGATCTTTACGAAGTTTAAGTGCAAGATCATTTAATGTATTCAACTCAACGGAGAAGTCTCCTTGTTTTGTTTCAAGAACTTCCTGTGCCTGTTCGTAGGTAAATCTTCTATCGGAATGGATAACGGTTCGTCCAAACCATTCCGTTATGATTTTTCCTTTGTCATTCATTTCAAATACTGCCGAGAATGTGAGCTTGTCTTCATGTGCGCGCAACGAGCATAACCCATTCGACAATCGCTCTGGCAACATGGGTATGGTTCGATCAACAAGATAAACAGAAGTTGCACGATCAAAGGCTTCTTGTTCAAGTTGTGATTTAGGATCTACATAATGTGTTACATCAGCGATGTGAACACCAATTTCATAATTACCATTTTCTAATGTGCGTATGGAAAGTGCATCATCAAAATCTTTCGCATCTTCAGGGTCAATAGTAAAGGTTGTAATGTCTCTGAAGTCTCTTCGTTTTTTTATTTCAGCATTGCTTATGTCGTCAGCGATCTTTTCTGATTCATGTTCTATTACTTCTGTAAACTTGAAGGGCAAGTCGAACTCAGCCATGATGGAATGAATCTCAGCTTCATTTTCTCCGGCTCTTCCCAGAATCTGAACAACTTTAGCTTCCGGACTTTTATCGCCATCGGCCCAGGCTACTACTTCAATAATAACCTTATCGCCTGTCTTGGCCTTGTTGATATTTTCAGGATACACAAAAAAGTCCTGGTGTATCTTTCGATAATCAGGAACTACAAAGGCATAGGCTTTTGAAACTTCAATTTTACCAACAAAGCGGGTTCTGTTTCGCTTAAGAACTTCAACAACTTTACCTTCGTCATGCTCGCCATGTTTTGTATTAAGCACAACAATATTCACAGTGTCACCATCAACAGCGGAACCTAAGTCTTTGCCTTTGATGTAAACGTCTTCTTTGTCTTCTCCCAATTTTACATAGGCAAAACGTGAGCTTACGTGATCAACAATGCCGGTAAATGTTTCACCACTGGCTTGTGGCTTGCCTGTTCCGATTTTATAATTTCCATTACCTAAACGTTGTACAGCACCTTCTTCTTCAAGGTCGTCAATTGCAAAACCTGCACGTTTAATATCATCTTTTTTCTTCAGTCCTAATTTTCTGATGATCTGCTGAAAGCTTAGCGCACGGCCCTTTGGATCATCCAACAGGGTTATGATAGCAGCGCGAATTTTTGATGTTGGGTTTTTCTCTTTCGAGGATTGTAATTTTTTCTTTTTCTTACTCATCTAATACGAGTTCTAATTATTCAAAACTGGATCTTGCAGTAATCCGAAGTTAATATATGTCTTTTATTGCTCAACAGAGCAAAGGACAGTCTGCAATACTGTCTTTTGTTTTAAGGATAGCATGTGATAATCTGTCAGTATCAGGCAAACAGCAGGTTCATTATACCTTGCTTTAAAAAGACCGACAATTTTCTTACTGGAAAGTTTACTTGAAAAGGACCTTATTGTGGATAATTGTCCCATTAAAAAGTATTAAACCCGGCGCAGCGATAACCGGGAGCATCAGTCGAATTTGTAGCAGCTTTTTTCACTATCGCGGCATTCATCCTCACAACTATTATACGAAGATAAATAAAAAAAGTGTCATCTCTATTTATGGAGCTTCCTGAACAATCAATGGCGAAGTATAAGCAATGCTTCTCATCTTCAAAAAAATCTGACTCAACACGACCACATCGCGCAGACAATAATCCTTTATTCCCGACAAATTACTTTCTTTATAATACACTTCATTTACCTGGCTTCCATCAATACTATCCTTGCTGGAGGGAATATTGAAAATAGCAGCAAGCAGTTCAAGTGACGTAAAGCTTTTGTAGTCACCAAACTTCCACATCTCCATCGTATCGATATGTGGCACTTCCCATGATTTTTTACCTGCTAAGTTTAATACCTGCGGAAGACTAATCTCATTGATCAACATTCTCCGACACAAGTATGGAAAGTCAAACTCTTTTCCATTATGAGCACAAAGCTTTACTACCGATCCTTCCATTTTATCAAGCATGGCTTTGAATTCAAGCAGCAGTGATTTTTCATCATGGCCGTAATAGGCTTTTGTCTTCAGCACCATTTCGCCAGACTCCTGCTGATAAAACTTTCCAACGCCAATGCAGACTATCTTGCCAAACTCTGCGTAAATGCCAGCACGCTGATTAAATAAATATTCATCTGTTTGTGATTCTTCTTTACGAATATAGCTCGCCTTGCGCGCCCATAACGACTTAAATCGTTCATCTAATCTCTCGTAAGAATCTGTTATGGCTACTGTTTCGATGTCGAGAAAAAGTACTTCGCGAAGTTCTGCGTTCATGAAAAATCATTTTGCCTAAAAATAGGCGAGGCAAGTCACGAATCAAAATGGTATAAATGCGGTACGTCTCAAGAATGAACCACAGCTTCCATTTCTAATTCTTTAACAAAGCTGAGGTTTTCTTCACAAATGGTATCTGGAACAAAGACGAATTTCTTATCAAAAATCTGATTGCCTATATAATAACTTACCCAGTATTCATTGTTCAGATGAAATACCGATGGGTCAATTGATTCAACCAGCGCTACACTATTCGGCTTAACAGTTTCTAAAAAATGACGCAACGTAGATGTCTTTTGTTGTTCGCCTTCTTTTTCGCCATAACCATGACTTGCTACTAATGTGTTTTCGATAGGGTGTGGGTTAGTGTTGATCAGGTATACAAACCATTCATCTTTTTCTATCAGCGACTTTTTACGAGCAATAGCAAGCGTTACATTTTTTACTTCTGGTATTTTTATATCCGACTTCATAGCCACTCCATTTCAAATAATTCTCCAATCTTTTCTTTTAGTACGCTCTGAACTTTTTCGGAGTCAAGATCATAACCTAACTCTTTATTCATAGAGGTCACCGCTTTATCCTGAATGCCACAGGCTATTATGTTTTTAAAATAAGATAAATCAGCATTTACATTAAGTGCCAGGCCATGCATCATTACCCAACGGCTACTTTTAACTCCCATCGCACAAATCTTTCGTGCTTTATATTCATTATCAACATCAAGCCACACACCGGTTAAGCCTGCAATGCGGCCTGCTTCAATTCCAAATTCTTTTAATGTTAGAATCACTGCCTCTTCCAGCAAACGCATGTATTTATGGATGTCCGTGAAAAAGTTTTCCATGTCTATAACCGGGTAGCACACCAATTGCCCAGGACCGTGGTACGTAATATCTCCACCCCTGTTAATGTGATAGTAGCTTGCCCCGATAGAATCTAATTCATCTGTTTTCAGAAGCAAATTATTTTCTTCTCCACTTTTGCCTAACGTATAAACATGTGGATGCTCACAGAATACTAAAAAATTATCGGTAGGTTTTTGATCTGATTCAGGAAGGTTTCGATTGGCTGCTTTTATTTCTAAAGTAGCGTTGAATAAATCAGTTTGATAGTCCCAGGCTTGTTTGTAATCAGTAAGACCGAGATTTATAAATTTAGTTTTTCTATTAATTATGGCGTTCACACTTGAGAATTATAGATTATCAATGTGCAGGTATGCAAATTGAGTATCCGAAGTTAATTAGTCTGCAAATTTAAATATTAATTAGTTATCTGTAGTTTTAATTATCAGACATCAATTTCTCATTCAGCACTTTGTATGTCTTAAATTGACAATTTGCGCATTAAAAAAATTCCTTCATGACTGAAAAAATAAAAACCGGTAACAAAGGCGAACAACTTGCTGCCGAATTCCTGCAACGTAAAGGCTTTGAGATTCTCGAAAAAAATTATCGGTTTAAGCATGCTGAGATTGATCTCATCATCAAAAAAGAAAACTGGATTATTTTTATTGAAGTGAAAACAAGAATCTCTACAGCATTTGGCGAGCCCGAAGATTTTGTAGGGGAACAGAAAACCAGAAAGATGTTTGAAGCCGCTGAAGAATATATTTATTCAACCGACTGGCAGGGCAACATTCGCTTTGATATTGTCTCCGTTAAACTTGGCTACGAAGTGGAGATAGAACATTTTGAGGACGCTATTAATTAATTATCAATAGTAAATGTGCAGATGTGCAAATGAATGGAGGTGGATCATTTGCACATTGATAATTGACTCATTAGAAATCAGCGCGCCATTTTATTATTTCTGTAAATCTCTTTTCCCTTGTCGTTCCATTCGGCTTTAATGTAGGGTTTAACTGCTTTGTCGAATGCTTCTTTGGGGAAAGCAATTATTTTCTTTCGCTTTCCTGTGGGGTAATATTCTATCCAGTCACCAACCTTTTGGTCCCATTTGTATTCACCCGAAACAGCCATCTTGCCATTTTCGTGGAAGTAATAATAGTATCCTTCCTTGTCTCCATATTCAATGGGGGTAATCTCTTTCATTTTCTTACGCTCATGCGGATCGTAATATGTTACTAAAGATTCTTTAGGCCAGCCGCGATAATATTTTTCTTTATCAACAAGTGAACTGTCGCGATTGTACTTCATCCAGCGACCATGCTTGGTACCTTTATAAAAAATGCCTTCCTCCATAACCGTATTTCCTGTTCTGCGCTTGTAAGGGCCATGTAGTAAAACACCTTTCAACGGATCGAACGCAGATGTCTTACGAATCTCATGGCGCGTAAAGTCATAGTACCACAAGTCACGAACAAAAGTCTTTGGTGTTTCAGGCTTTTTTAAATAGTAAAAAGTTTCGTAGGTAACGCGCTCGCCGAAGCCTTTGCGGGTAAAGCCTTTCTTGGTTTTAATTCCATAGAAGACCTTTTTCTTGGGCTTTTTCTTTTTGGGTGTATTGATAGGTTCCTCCTCCTTCTCAAAATCAAGACTGGCGGGTGTATCAACTGTGAAGCGCTCATCAGTTTTTTCTTCATCCTGCGCATAGGCTGCCATAGAGGTCAGGCTGAAGAAACCAAGAATAAATACTTTTCTGAAACCCATCTTTTATTGAAACGATGTGAAAATTGGAAAAGTGTTCTGAGAAAAGCAAAAAACCCTCTCCAAAAGCTGAAGAGGGCTTTAGTATTACTTTCTTTAAAAATATTAAGAAACTAACTCTACGCTGCGTCTGATAAAGTTTGTAAGATCAGCACCAGTGAGCATATTCTGCGATAATAACGCCAAATCATAAGCTTGCTTTGCCAACTTCACCTTTTGCTCATCGCTTTCTGCTTTAATAATTTTTTGAACAATGGTGTGGTTTCCGTTAATAGCCACATTATAATTATCTGGCATAGAACCCATAAATGCATATTGGCCGCCACCCATTTTCGACATGTCTTTCATACGGCGCATAAACTCACTCATGGTGATAATAACCGGTAATTCGTCAGGCGATAATGAATCAACAGCAACGGTCATGTTTTTGTTGTTAATCGCTTTTTCAAAAATACCTTTTACCTGCTCCTGTTCTTCAGCGCTTAATACACTTTCAACTTTCTGATCTTTATCAACAAGCTTATCGGCAGTGTCGCTATCAACGCGTTTGATCTGGGTTTTCTCCAAACGTTGCTCCAGCGTGTTAATAAAATGACTATCAAGAACGCCGTTGAAAAGAAGAACGTCGTATGATTTGTTTTTGGCAGCCTGAATGAAGCTGTCTTGCTTACCAGGATCTGACGTATAGATATAGACTAATCCTTTATCCTTATCTTCCTGGTTTACTTTTGCTTTTTCTTTATATTCATCAAGCGTGAAGTATTGATTATCTACGTTCTTCAACAAAGCAAAATCTTTAGCTTTCTCATAAAACTTCTCTTCGCTGATCATCCCATACTTCACAAAGATGCCGATGTCATCCCACTTCTTCTCGAATTCTTTTCTGTCTTTTTTGAAGAGCTCAGAAAGCTTATCGCCTACTTTCTTGGTAATGTGCTGATTGATCTTCTTCACGTTGGCATCACTCTGCAAATAGCTACGTGATACGTTCAATGGAATATCTGGCGAATCTAACACACCATGAAGCAGCATCAGAAAATCAGGCACTACATCTTTTACTTCATCAGTAATAAACACCTGGCGGGAATATAATTGAATTTTGTTCTTCTGAACCTCGAAGTCGTTCTTCACTTTCGGGAAATATAATATCCCTGTAAGAGTGAAAGGATAATCAACGTTAAGGTGAATCCAGAATAATGGATCTTCAGAGAATGGGTATAATTCTTTGTAGAACTTCAGGTAGTCTTCGTCCTTTAAGTCATTCGGTGCTTTCGTCCAAAGAGGTGAAGTATTGTTGATAATACGATCAACCTTTGTGCTTTTATATTTCGGCTTGCCTTCAGCATCTTCACCATCGGGTTCGCTCTTATCTTCTGTTCCGAATTTAATTTCAACAGGTAAAAACTTGCAGTATTTTTCAAGAATACCTTTCAACTTCCATTCATCCAGAAATTCTTCTGAGTCTGCATTTATATAGAGAACAATATCAGTACCGCGCTCATCTTTAGTTGTTGATGATAATTCAAATTCTGTAGAACCATCACACTCCCAACGAGCAGCTTCATTTTCGGCAGCTTTATAAGAGCGGGTAATAATCTCAACCTTATCTGAAACCATGAAGGCCGAATAAAATCCAAGACCGAACTTACCAATGATGTCTTTGGCATCGCCTTTATCTTTAAATTTCTCAACAAACTCGGTAGCACCCGAAAATGCTATCTGGTTAATATACTTCTTAACTTCCTCACCGGTCATACCTAAACCTCTATCGCGAACGGTGATGGTTTTCTTTTCTTTATCGAAGCTAACTTCGATTTTCAGATCACCCAGTTCACCCTGGAATTCGCCCATAGAGGCAAGCTTTTTAAGTTTCTGCGTTGCATCAACAGCATTTGAAACCAGCTCGCGTAAAAAAATCTCATGATCTGAGTAGAGAAATTTTTTGATAATCGGGAAGATATTCTCGGTGTGAATAGAGATTGTACCTTTTTCCTGAACAGTTGACATAGTTTATGATTGTTTAGAAAATTAAAAACGTAGTGGTAGGGGCCAATCAAATGCCATTCCACTTAGTTTTAATGACATATTGTCACATTTGAATACCTGTCTACAATAAAGTAAGGACAAGAGACAAGGACATTCAAACCATTTAGCCTCATAAGGTGTCTAATTCCATAACGCTGATATGGGTAAAGACAATTATCTAAACCGCTTTATCAGCAAAACCAATTTATATGACTATATTTTAGCTATCAAAATCTTTTTGTATGAGATTACAGATTACCCTCGTCGCTCTTAGCATTCTGTTGCTTACGCTTCAATCATGCAATAATGATGTTCCATCAACGAATGAAGCCTATCTTGAATTACCTGACAGTGCGTATAATTATTCCCTTGGAGTAAGCGACGATATCCCAACACTTGGACGGGTTCTCTTCTACGACAATAAACTATCTCTTAACAATACAATTTCCTGTAGCTCCTGCCACAAGCAAACTTCGGCCTTTGCCGATAATGTTAAATTCAGCCGGGGTTTTGAAAACAAAATCACACTACGAAATTCAATGCCCATCCAAAATATTAATGTATCTACGGGCATATTTTTTGATCCTGTCATTGGTAAGCCTCATACAAAACTATTCTGGGATGGCCGTGAGAGTGACCTGAGAACTATGGTTTTGCGTCCAATTGTGAACCATATTGAAATGGGAATCTCCGATGTTGACCAACTAGCAGAGAAGCTAAAAACTGTTTCGTATTACAAAGATTTATTTACAAAAGCGTATGGTTCTGATGAAATAACAGCCACTAAAATTTCTGATGCGTTGAGCTACTTCCTGGAGAGCATCAAATCTACCAATACAAAATTTGATCTGGCCAACCGATCTCAAGGCAAACTAACTGCACTCGAAATGAAGGGGCAACAACTCTTCTCTGACACTTACAATTGCAACAGTTGTCATAAGGTCGAAACTCCTGATGGCTATGTTATGGCTGGAACCTTTGCTAACATCGGATTAGATCCTGTTTATTCAGATGCCGGACTTGCTAACGTTACTGGCGATCCTACTGATGTCGGCAAATTTAAAATCCCTTCACTACGAAATGTCATATTCACTGCACCTTATATGCACGATGGACGATTCTCTACACTGGAAGAAGTTCTTGATCATTATAGTGATGGAATACAAGATAATCCTAACCTCGATAGCAAACTCAAATCAGACAACGGCCCTAAACAAATGAACATACCCGATGATGACCGCAGGGCTATTATTGCTTTCTTAAATACACTCACCGATGTACAGGTTCTTGCAGATCAAAAATTCTCTAATCCATTCAAGACAAATTAACATGATTAGACATTTTTGTTTCTGTTTGCTGTTGTTCTCATTTATTTCTGTTTACTGCCTGGCTCAAAATAATAAAAGTGATTCACTACCTCCCAGGTCAGCCTATCACTATATCGGCATTCAGTCTAACCAGCTATTCAGGCAAATTTTAAATTTAAGTAACACCAATACTGCCATAGACAATCCTTACTTACTTGTCTATGCAGTGAACTCAACCAAAAATGGCTGTGGATTAAATGCCAGTGTTGGCTTAACTTCTACAGAAGTAACGACTGGCGATGCCAGCGCAAAAAAGAAATCAGATATAAATGATTTCTATTTACGACTTGGATTCGAGAAAAAATCTATGATCAGTAAGCGCTGGCTGGTAAGTTGGGGGATTGATATTTTATTTGAGCAACAAGATGACAAGACTATAAACACCACCACTCCTAGTCCCGGTTCTTCCACCAAGATTACAACGGACACTTCAAATAAAGCAGGGGGTATTGGTCCCCGCTTTACTTTAAACTATAAAATCTCCGATAAAATTTTCATAGGAACGGAGACTTCATATTATTATAAGTCAGGTAAAAACACAAGCACAGTAAATTTTGCCAGCACATTTAATAGTCAGACTACAACTAGTAAAACTGACAGCTCTGAAAAATCCAGAAGTTTTCAACTGGCAGTTCCTGTTGCCTTATTCGTAATCGTGAAATTTTAATAGACCGATTTTAAAAGAAATTATCTCAGACGATCGGAGTCTTTTACGATTCGTTCGTCGCGCCTGATAAATTGATTTGCCAGAAGGTTACACACCACAGCTGCGCCAGGCAACCACAAACCAAGACTGAAAGCACCACCACCAACGCTCTTACTCAATTGGGTCGCGAAGTAAATTGCTGAAGCCATGGTTCCTGCAATGAGCAGTGAATTAAAAGCACCAAGCTTCATTTGTGTATACCGGTTTTTAAATTTCCCGATAGAAATAAAGGCAACTGTAGCTCCGGCAACAGCCAGCATAGCCGTTATGGAATAAGGCATGTAAGCAGAAACCTGGGTCTCTCCGCTTGAGCCTGTCTCTTTCGTAGTGTAGTGCAGTGCATAAAGAGCATGTTTCTTTCCAGAGGCTTCCGTAAAATACCAAATGGGTAAAAATATGCTTCCGATTAAACTAATAGCTACGATAATCAGAAATAGAGTTTGAATTCTTTGCCACATATACGTGTTAAATTAACTTGCTGCTTTTCAGCAGGCAAAAGTAGAAATATTTTTCAGATGACAGGCTTTTGCCAGATGGATGTTCTGAAACACTGCCCTTAAGCATTGAATGAATTTGTAATGAGATATTTTTTTGAAATCGTTTATCAAGGCAAAAATTACAACGGATGGCAGTCGCAGCCAAACGCCAACGGCATACAGACCGTAGTTGAAAAGGCTCTTTCCAAACTGCTTCAGATCGAAACAAAAGCTGTATGCAGCGGGCGCACGGATACAGGCGTGCATTGTGAGCAGCAATATTTTCATGCCGACATCGAAAAAGAATTTGACTTCGACCAGATGATTTTAAAGCTCAACATTTATTTGCCCAAAGATATTGCCATAAAATCCATTCGCAGGGTAAAGGATGATGCCAGCGCCAGGTATGATGCTATTGAACGCTCTTATCGATATCAGATTACTAAACTCAAAAATCCGTTTTTAGAAGAGCTAGCATGGCATTATTTTAAAGAAGTTAATATCCAAACCATGAACAAGGCTGCTGCGTTATTAGTGGGCGAGCACGACTTTGAATGTTTTAGTAAAGTAAAAACGGACGTAAATCACTTTCTTTGTACTATCAAAAAAGCTGAATGGCACGAAGAGGGTCCGATGATGTTTTTTACGATAACAGCAAACCGATTTCTTCGCGGAATGGTTCGATCGATCGTGGGCACATTGCTTGATGTGGGTACTGGAAAAACTTCTATGAAAGAATTTCAAGCCATCATTCACAGCAAAGACCGCAAGCGGGCAGGTGTTAACGTACCTCCACAAGGTTTGTATTTAACAAAAGTGAAATACCCTCCAGGGATCTTTATTAAAGATTGAAAATTTAGCAAGAGCATCTACACCCGATACGAACGTGGAGAAAGAAAAGATAAGCAGTGGCAACATTATAGACTTCAAAGTATTGAAACGCTTAATGAAGTTTGTAGTGCCTTA
>DATCRE010000479.1:0-2712 GCA_036569145.1 Cyclobacteriaceae bacterium | reverse complement strand
GTTTTCCGGTGGAAAAGATTCCATTGTGTTAGCATACTTGTCGAGAAAAGCATTTCAACCTGCCAAGATTCCATTTCCGTTAGTTCACATTGATACAGGCCATAACTTTCCAGAGACAATGGTATATCGCGATTGGCTTGTGAAAGAACTTGGTGTGAAACTCGTTGTAGGTTCTGTTCAGGAGAGTATCGACACGGGTCGTGCTAAAGAAGAAACAGGAGCTAATGCAAGCCGTAATGCACTTCAAACAGTAACACTTTTAGATACTGTTGAAAAATATAAATACGATGCAGCCATGGGCGGTGCACGCCGCGATGAAGAGAAAGCACGTGCTAAAGAAAGATTCTTTTCACATCGCGATGAGTTTGGTCAGTGGGATCCTAAAAACCAACGTCCTGAATTATGGAACTTGTTCAACGGAAGAAAACATCAGGGTGAACACTTCCGCGTGTTTCCAATCTCTAATTGGACGGAGATGGATGTATGGCAATATATCTACACGGAAAATATTCCAATTCCATCCCTATACTTATCACATGAACGAGAAGTTATTAACCGAGATGGTGCATTGCTATCAGTGTCACCATGGCTTAAGTTGAGAGAAGGAGAAGTTCCTGAAAAGAAAATTGTGCGTTTCAGAACTTGTGGTGACATGCCTATTACAGGGGCCGTTGAATCTGATGCTGATACGATTGAAAAAATCATCGAAGAGGTGGCCTCGTCGCGCAAGACAGAACGAGGAACACGTGCCGATGACAAACGATCTGAAACAGCAATGGAGGATAGAAAGAAGGCTGGATATTTTTAATGATAGTTCAAAGTTTCAAGTTCAAGGTTCAAAGTTATGGCTACGATCAGAACGTTTGAGGATATTGAAGCGTGGAGAAAAGCACGTGAATTATCCAGAGATATTTTTGAACGAACCTTGAAAGAAACCTTTGCGAAGGACTACAGTTTGAAAGATCAAATTAACAGAGCAAGTGGTTCTATAATGGATAACATTGCTGAAGGGTTTGAAAGAGGAGGTACAAAGGAATTTATTATGTTCTTATCATATTCCCGAGGATCAGCAGGTGAAGTCAGATCGCAACTTTATCGGGCTTTAGATCATAAACATATTAGTGAAGAAGAATTTAATAATTTAAAAGATCAAGTAGTTCAAATCAGTGAAATGATAACAAGCCTAATGACTTATCTCAAAAATACTGACCTCAAAGGCCTCAAATTCCATGAGCCAGAAGAATTATATAATTCATTGGGATCTGTCATCAACCTGCAACTTTGAACCTTGAACTATAAAGAACATTACAACATTATAAACAGAATTAAAGACACCATGAGTTCATATACAAAAAATCAATTGCTCCGTTTCACTACCGCTGGTAGTGTCGATGATGGAAAGAGTACGCTTATTGGACGTTTGCTTTACGATAGCAAGTCGATCTTTGAGGATCAGCTTGAGGCTGTTGAGAAGTCAAGTGCTAAAAAAGGATTTGATTATGTTGACCTTTCACTATTGACTGACGGTTTGAAATCTGAACGTGAGCAAGGTATCACCATTGACGTAGCATATCGTTATTTTGCTACACCAAAAAGAAAGTTCATCATTGCTGACACACCAGGCCATATTCAATATACACGAAACATGGTTACCGGTGCATCGACAGCTAACCTGGCGTTGATTCTTATTGATGCTCGTAAAGGGTTAATTGAGCAGACGTATCGTCATTCTTTCATTGCTTCGTTGCTGAAGATACCCCATATTATTGTTTGCGTTAACAAAATGGACCTTGTCAATTACGACGAAGCTGTATACGAGAAGATTGTAGACGACTATAAAGCGTTCTCTGCAAAGCTTGAAGTATCAGACATCCAGTTTGTTCCCATCAGTGCTCTTATGGGCGACAACGTGGTGAATCGTTCTAATAACATGGACTGGTACAAAGGTGCGACCTTATTGCACATGCTGGAGAATGCTCACATTGAAAGTGATTATAATCACATTGATAGTCGTTTTCCCGTGCAATATGTGGTGAGACCTATGTCTAATGAATATCACGATTTCAGGGGCTATGCTGGTCGTGTAGCTGGAGGAATTTTCCGTCCGGGTGATGAAGTAGTAGTGTTGCCTTCGGGCTTTACATCCAAGATTAAAACTATTCAGTTAGGAGAAACTGTCGTGGAAGAAGCCTTTGCTCCAATGTCAATAACGATGACCCTGGAAGATGAGATCGACATTAGCCGTGGAGACATTATTGCCAAACCTAACAATCATCCTGAATCAGAACAGGATGTTGATGTGATGTTATGCTGGATGAATCAGAAGCCGATTAATCTTAATTCAAAGTTTTTTGTCAGACACACAACAAGAGAGGTGCGTGGTGTATTGAAAGAAATTCAATATAAACTTGACATCAATTCATTGCATCGTATTGAAAACGCGCCACAGCTAGCAATGAACGATATTGCCCGTGTGAAAATAAGAACATCACAACCTTTATTCTTCGACAACTATCGCAAGAACCGCATTACCGGAAGTTTGATTCTTGTTGATGAGGAAACGAATGAAACTGTTGCTGCAGGGATGATAGTCTAAATTTCATATTTCAGGTTTGGGATCCACGAAAGAACAGTTTTGAAATCCGAAACTTGAAATATCCATTCAACTAAATTATAATGAATATTACCTCATTCCTTCCCACCGCTATCTAT
>DATCRE010000478.1:0-8650 GCA_036569145.1 Cyclobacteriaceae bacterium | reverse complement strand
GTAGAATTCTCTTCATAGATTAATGTTTAGGTTAATAAAGTTTTATTCTGAGTTTCAAACTTATAACAAAATATTAATCTACAAAATGAAACTAACGCAAATTTAGGTATACAACTAAGTGTAAAGTAACCAATTATGGGTTATTAATGTGTGTTTTGAGTATCCAAGAGGGGTTTTTAACCTTCATTATTCGGTATATTTTACGGGTTTCTTTCGTTTGTTCTCTGGATATCGGGGGTTTCAGGGAGTATCTCTTTACCTCAGAATTCGCTCCAGGATTTTTTTTAATAAACAGTTGAAATCTCATCCATCGGGGGTCATTATTACATGAATGGTTGAGATCTTGTCTACTCACAACGATACAAGAGGCATATGCTGATGAGCAATAATGGCGAGTGTTTAATAGCATTCTTTAACTTTTATAGATTAAGTCAAAAAACACCCTGGACAATAAAAAAGCCATCGAGGGGATCGATGGCTTTTTAAAGATGTTATAAAATACTTAGCAGGGCATAAAAATTACCTTGGCCCGGTATACGTAAGCGTAAGAGTCTCATCCCTGGTACCCCAACCAAAATGTAGTTTAAAAGTTTTTGTGGCTGGATCGTAATGATTATCTGCATCCGCAAATGCAAGAGGAGCTGAAGAGTTTGCTGTCGCAACCAATGTTACCAAATTTGTATTGGGATCAATAGTCGCTTTTACTTCTACACCAAATTTGCCATTCGTACCAAAAACCGAATTAAACGTAACAGCATATTGACTAACAGAAGTCATAGTGAACCCTGAATAATCAATTGGTCCGCTAAGTGTTGGGTGACCTACGAGTGCCCCAACGGCATGATATTTTCCATCGTAAGCATTTTTAGGTACTATTGATACAATACCAAAATTGTGGTTTGCACTTAAAGTATATCCTGACTCTTGAATGCTTTCAATTTTGTATGGAAACGCATACGCCTGATCTACAAAGTAGTCATTTGGAATTGTTTTTATTTTCAAATAACCAACGCTTGACCCTTTGGCGATTGTAGCCACACCTTCGTCTAAAAGTGTAAACGCTGGTGTGCCCACATCTCCCGGCATAATGTAGTCAGTTTCATTAGCTGTATTATAGCTATCAAGGCTATCGAGGGCAAGAACAAATTTTACGTGGATATCTTCCTTCGCAGTTCCGGTACCACTTAAAACCACAGGTATAATACCAATTTCAGTTTCTGTAGTCGTCGCATCAACGGCATAAGCAAGAAATTCATTCTGACCTGACGATGTTACTGCAGTGTAGATCATAGAATTCTGAGTTTTACCATGATTATCTACGGCTTGCGCTTTATAATCATCATAAAAACCATCCTTGCAACCAGATAAGGAGAGCATTACTAATGCCAGCCCCATCAATGTTTTAAATAAAATATTCTTCATCATTTCTAAACATTAGTTAACATCCCAAAAAATCTTAGACGTAAATTGATTGATAGTACCTTGCTTCAAGGCATTCTCACTATTGGTTGTATACTCATTTTGAGGTAACAGCAAGCGTGAGGGTACTTCATCCTTAAGAATGGAAGGATTGACACTTATATATCCATCTGGAAGAATGTCATATCCTATTCTCCTTAAGTCAGTCCAGCTTTCCAATACATCAATGCCGCACATCGACTTATATTTCTCATATAATAAAGCCTTCAATTCACCGTCAGTCGTACCAGTGTCAAAACCTTTTGGATTAACACCTGGGTAAGGATAGCTAGCAAGATAATCGCTGAGATCACTGGCATCTGCACCAAGAAAATCAAATGAAGCTGTAACCCCTTTTTGATAGAGCTCATCTTTAGTACCAGCATACGAAATCGATGTCCATCCATGAATAATAGCTTCTGCCTGAAGGAAGTAGCTTTCTATATCTGTACTTAACCAGGCATCCTGATCATTGCTTTTTGCTAATCCTGCGCCAACACCAGAAGAAGATAATGGATTGCCTGTAGCAGCGCCATAGGTATTACCAACAAGTGGCGTCGTAAAATAGTAATCCTCCCGAACATCACCATCAGCGTCGAGAAGGTTAAGGAAGTAGTTGTTTGCCTTGACTGAAGGCGCAGCATCTGCATCCGCTACTGTCTTACCGTAATTTGCATAGAATGGAGATTGTTTGTTTGTAGACTTTGTATAGCCAGGATTAAAGTATACTGTTGCGTCGAGAAAACCGGCATGCGTAGAGTCAATCTTTACCAGCTCTGCATTTTCATCGAAGATACTTACTTCTGATTGGTGAATAAGCAATCTCAGCTTCAAGGTATTAGCCCATTGTATCCATTGGGTTTGAGTTAATGCCTTACCATTGATTGTTGGCAAATTATAATTCGGCCATGAAACAAGTGCTTTTGCCCCCATAAACATAATCGCCGAGTCAAGCGACTTCATTATTCCTTTGTAGATATCCTCGCCATTATCATACGCGGGATGTGGATTCACTGTGTAGCTGAAAGCCTTAGAGTATGGTATGTTACCATAGATATCCACCAGATCTTGCCACAAACGCGCTGACAAGATAATCGCTGCTCCTGCAGCAACGCTGTCGCCAGCTTCTAATGATTTGCGTTTTGAAAGCGTTAGATCAAAGAGCGTATTATACTGATTTGCCCAGAGTGTATTACCAAAACCAGGAGTAATGTTATACGTGGTTTCAGTCTGGTCGATAGCAAATGAACCTGAATTGGCCCAATACCCCAACCAGTTGTGAAGGAATGTTAAATTGCCACTGGCAATACGCTGCGCAGTTCCCTGATAGCCAGAAACCAGTAACAGTGTACCCGTTATGTTCTTGTCAGTAATTCTATTCGGGTCCTCGTTGATGTCAAGGTTACAGGCTGTGAAGCCAATAGCAACCGCGAGACCCAGTAATATTTTATATCTGAATTTCATGTCTGAAATATTTTCGTTTGTAAAGTTTATAGAGTAAAGTTTACACTTGCACCGTACATTCTTCCCGCAGGTGTGAGGAACGCACTGCTCAAACCAGCAGTATTTCCGGTAGACGTGTAGTTGAATTCAGGATCACCCCATTGATTTGACTTAGGTACAAAGAGAAGCAGGTTACGACCGATCAAGCTCACAGAAATTTTCTTGATATACTTGGTCTTAGACACCCACTTTGAAGGTACCTGGTACGTGATATTCACCTCTCTTAAACGAAGCGCTGCTGCACTGGCAAAATAGTTTGTGGCAATAGCAGTGTTAGTAGAAGAACCTGTCCAGAAGCCGTAGTTTCCATCCTGAATCTGAATGTTTGTATTATCAACATATTTACCGTCATCTCCTTTATAAACTGAGTGGGGGAACACAAAGCGCTTACGTCCATAAGAAGCAGAGCGGGCTGAGATTCCGGAAAAGTCCATATCAGAACCAATACCAGAATAGAAATTGTGACCAGTCTTGTAATCCCATGTCATTGACACTGTTAAACCACCAATTTCAAACTTAGGCGTGAAACCAAAGATCCAGAGTGGTAAGCTGCGTCCGATAACAGTCAATTTGGTTGATTGACTAGGGTTACCAGTATATCTGTCAACAATAACTTTTCCAGTAACTGAATCACGTTCGTAATCTGACAACTGGAACTGGAATGCTGGATGACCAACCGTCGCAATATTGTTAGCCGTTGGTGAACTTCTTGAAATCTGGATAAAGTTACCTGTACCCGTGAGGATTACAGGATCACCATTTGGTGTTTTTGTAACTTTGTTTGTATTGTAAGTAGCATTTACCTTAAAGCTAAAATTACCTCTTCCAACTTTTACCTTAGCGAGTCCAAGGTCTAACTCAACACCACTGTTAGTAAAAGACGCTGCATTGGCCAAACCATTTGAATAACCAGTACTAACAGGTAGCGAGGTTGCCAGTATTTGATTGTTACATGCTGAATTAAAATAAGTAGCATTAAAGTCAACACGGTTGTTCCATATACTTAACTCCACACCAGCCTCCGTAGTAGTAACAGTTTCTGGCTTCAGGTTAGGAGAAGGATAAACACCATCAGCAGAGAAACCTGCATTCGATCCAAATGGGAAACCAAGTGGCGGAGAATATGTTGGATGTAATGAGTAAGGACCTAAGTTAACATTACCACTCTTGGAGTAAGCTCCTCTTACTTTCAAATAAGAAATGAAATTACCTTTGAGAGATGATATGGCATCGGAAAGAACCAGTGAAAGGTTAGCACCTGGATAGAATAATGAACGATTAGCTTTTGAAAGACGGCTATCCCAGTCGTTTCGTCCGGTTACTTCAACGAATGCCCAATCTTTGAATCCAAAATTGATCGTTCCATACGCTGATACACGGCGTGTATGTAAATTAAAATTGTTTCCATTATTGTAACCAGAGATAACTGCGTCGCCACTTCTGATCGTAATATTGGGAAGATCTGCTACAAGATTGTTACCTGTTACAGTCTCATTCTTTGCCATGGTTTCACGGAAGTTACCACCAACAACATAGCTGAAATTAAGCGTGTTGCTAACCTTCGTCTTGCCGTTCAGGAAGTAGTCGATGTTAAACAAAGATCCTCTTTGCATAGAGTTTGTAACGGAACCCTTAACGTTCTGATAGGTAGTGGCATTACGGTGTGCCAGTGTCCACTCTGACAAGTTAAGCGGGTTTTGAATATTATCAGTTCTTACGTCTGTTGTTGCAGCAGCAAATCTTACTGTCGCCTTTAACCAGGGCTTAACTTCATAACCTAGTGTAGCGTTACCTAAGAAGTTATTATTTTTTCCAATGGAACGGAGGTTTTGAATCACCCAATAAGGATTGAAAGCAAATTCATTATAGTAATTATCAAATTTACCCCAACCCGATTTAGTATTCTTATAAGAAAGAAGTGGAATATTATCAGGTGTCTGCATTACGGCAAACATGATACTACCTGAATATGCTCCCTGGAAAGCATTCTGCAACTGAGCTTCGTTAACTACATTGGATTTTCCTGCAGTATAACCAAGTGAATAGTTGAAGCTGAAATTTTTTACCTGCTTATCGCCATTAATTCTTATCGCTGTACGACGATTCTGATCATCCGGCATTAGACCTTTAATCTGTGCATCGCTGAAAGAAATATAATAATCGTGACCTTGCAGAGAAACTGTATTCTGGAAAGTTGAACCTGTATTCCAGAATTTGGTTTTATCATCTCTGTGAATTGGACTATAACGACCTTTTTGAATTGATCCGTCTTCAATCGCAACACCAATATCCTGCATAGAACCATCATAGTGTGGTCCGTAAAGCTGGTTTTCATACGGAACATAACCATAGTTTCCAAATGGATCTACCACTTCACCAGCACCAGCACCAAAGCTATGCTGAAGTTTTGGGAAGTATGCTACACGAGTAGCCTGATATGATGATGTAATAGAAACTGTTGGATTTTCGTTGCTCGCACCTTTACCTCTTTTTGTTGTAACAACAAGCACACCGTTTACAGCATCAGGACCATAAAGGGCCGCGGAAGAACCACTTTTAAGAATGGTAATGTCGTCGATGTCATCCGGAGGAATTACACCTAACACTTCATAAGGAACCTGCGCACCGTCAACAACAAGCATGGGCTGGTTATTACCAGTAAGTGAACGCACACCACGAATGTTGATTTTTGCGTTTGAGAATACACCGCCATTTGTTGTTGTGATGTTAAGACCAGAAATTTTACCGTTCAAACTCTGAGCAACGTCAATAGCTTTTGCTCTGGTTAATTCGGCAGTAGAGATTATACTCGCGGCATAACCAATCTCTTTCTCCTGGCGCTGAAGACCTAATGAACCAGTAACAAGTACTTCTGTTAATTGAGTAGCCTCATCTGCCATCTGAACATCGACAACTGATCTGGAGCCAATCTCAACTTCCTGAGTCTTTGAACCAATAAATGAAAAAACAATAATGCCACCCGAAGCAGGGACAGATAATGAATACTTACCGTCTGCATCTGTAACTGTGCCAGACGTAGTATTTTTTAAGACAACGTTAACACCAGGAAGTGCAGTGCCATCAGCGGCTGTGACCTTCCCTGTTACCGTTCGATCCTGCGCCCATAGCTCGCTTGCAGTAGCGAACATGAACACCGCTGTTAAGCATAACAGTAGAATTCTCTTCATAATAGTTTGTGTTGGTTAATAAAGTTTTAATAGTAGAATATACCACAAATCTAAAGAGAACCACTAACTATAAAATAACCTAAAATGGGGGATAAACGAACTTTTCAGGAGCTTATGGCAGGATTTTAAATTCTATTCTTCGGTTTAATTGCCTTGCTTCTTCTGTGTTATTTGGTGCGATCGGCTGATCTGAACCATAGCCTTTTGCAACAAGGTGTGTTGATGGGATACCATTTTTAACAAGATAATTATATACTGATTTAGCTCTCATTTCTGAAAGCAGTTTGTTATGAGCGGTAGAACCTGTGTTATCGGTATGACCACTTATTTCAACTTTAACTTTCGGGTTATCATTCAAAAATTTAATAATCTTATTAAGCTCTGTTGCTGATTTTTCTTTCAGTTCATATTTATCAACATCAAAAAAGATATTGTTCAGCGTCATAAACGATCCGCCTTTTACTTTTTCAAGATCTATATTCTGGGTTATAGGTTTGAAATCTTTTACTTCTGAGTAATTAAAATTTCTGCTATTAAACAAGTATCCTTTCTTATTAACATAGAGCGCATATTCAGCACCTTGTGTAAGCACAATAAGATATTGCCCGGTCACAGAATCTGAGTTAACGAATGATTCTGTTTGTCCTTTTGCAAGATTTATAAGTTCAATTGTTGCCGCGAGTGGTTTCTGAGTTTGTTTGTCACGTATAACACCTTTTACATAATTGCTTTTAAACTTAATCTGCTTCTCTTCTGGAATCTCTGTCTCATAAATTTTACTTCTTGTAAGCCCTTGTTGCAAAGCTTCTTCATGCGAATAGTATCCTTTCTTTCCATCCGCAGTTATAAATAAAGAGAACTGGTCTTCATGGTTATTAATAGGTGCGCCAAAATTTACAGGCGGAGACCATAACCCCGCTGTATCTTTCTCTGAATAATAAATATCATATCCACCAAAACCAGTAAGACCATTGGAAGCAAAATAGAGCACTCTGTTGTTTACATGAATGAAGGGAGAGATCTCGTCATAAACAGTATTGATAGTACGACCAATATTTTTTGCCTTAGTCCACTCGCCCTTTTCATTTTTATAACTTGTCCATATATCGCGTCTACCAATGCCACCTCTTCTGTCAGAAACAAAATAAAGTGTTCTTCCATCAGCAGATAGCGAAGGTTGCGATTCCCAGTCAGCCGAGTTTACATTCAGCCCAAGGTTAACAGGTTCTGACCAATCATTACCTATCTTATGGCTTTCATAAAGATCGCAACTGCCATAACTCTGCCGGCCTACACATGATGTAAAGATCAAAAGGCGACCATCAGCTGATATTGTTGATGTACCTTCATTATACGATGAGTTTATATTTTTTGAAATAGAGACAGGTGATTTCCATTTTCCACTCGTGTCCTTTTCTGAGAGAACAAGATCTTCATCATCATCAGGTGTCTTTGCTAAACGTCGGGTAAAAATAAGTGATTGCTGATCGGCCGTTAACACGGGAAAGTATTGCATACCAAAGCAATTAACGGTATCACTCAGTGGATGTATATTGTATTTTGATGCTGCTACTATCGCCTGTCTTGCGAATTCAATATTCTTTAGCATTTGCCTGGCATGCTCAATCTTTTGTTTATTTAAAATTTCAGCTTTCAGAAAATCATTAAAGCAAGTCTCAGCTTTATCATATTGGCCCATTGAAAAAAAGCAATCGCCCATATCATACCAGAACACTTTTTGCTTAGCCGGTTCAGAAACAAGACTTAATCCCTTCTCATAATTTTTTATGGCTTCGGTGTAGTTGTTTGTTTCTAAATACACTAAACCGAGGCGGTAGTATGCCTCTGCAAAGTTCTTATCTTTTTCAAGAGCCATATTCAATAGCTCAATGGCCTGCTGCGTCTGTCTGCGTACACGATAATTATCGGCCTCAACATAATACTCAATTGCTTTTTTGTTTTTAGTGCTCAGTTGAGGCTGGCCTTTCACAAGCAAACCAACAAATAGAAAAGTAAGAACGAGAATAATTCTAATCATGCCTAAATATACTTTGTAATTAAGGCTACTACAAGCAGTATACTGTTGATGGTATAGTTCTGTTATTGAAATATCTGGGAGATATTAACTTCTGGTCCATCAAAGCCGAGCATAGCGTTGATTAATTTAAACGATTCAAAATCTTTCAAGTCTTCTTTACGGATTTCTTCTTCTTCAATGATACCATCCTCAAGAAGACTTTGACGCATAGTGCCTTTTAGTAAAGCTGACCAGGGCGTGTACCAGTGCTTTCCTTTTTTAAAGACAATGTTTGAAAATGATGAATCTGTAACGAGGCCTCGTTTAATAATGATAATATCGTCGCACCCTTTGCGAAGCTCAAAAAGACGATCAATGGTTCTTCGATCAGCATATTTAAATTCATAGTTGATACGATCATGCTCAACAATGCGCAGACTACGAATTGATTTTGGCTGATAAGGAATAAACTCAACATCTTTTA
>DATCRE010000477.1:0-2080 GCA_036569145.1 Cyclobacteriaceae bacterium | reverse complement strand
GATGGCAACATCACCATCTGCGCGTGAGAGCTTATGCTCCGGATTGTTTACACGGGTGTCGCAGTTTGATAGACCAACGGCTACCAATACGAGAATTACTAAATTTTCTTTCATGTTTTTAAAATAGTGAATGAGGTTAAGGTTAAGTGTTAGGGCCAAGATCACTTTTGCTTTTCATTAAATAAAAAAAACCGGATAAATACCTGTCGCGCGCAGATGTGTAAAAATCCGGAGCCCTATACGTTATTAAAAAGACCAGCAGCTTGACATTGAGTTAGATATAAAAAAGTGAGTGCGACATACATACAAGAAACTATGTATAACTACGGACAGACTTATCTGTATTCTTTTTACTTTATCGATAGATGCCATTTCCGGTGTTCTTCACCAATAAAGGCGACAACAAAATGTTTATACCAGCCTGGGTGATGCGTTAAATTTGAAGTTTTGTTTTCTTAATTTCGTTCAGCAACGCAAGACAGTGACGCACTTCGAAACCCAAGCCGTCATAAACATAAACGTTATACGCAAGTTTTTTTCAGATGACAGCTAACAAAGAAATAGAGACATTGAAAGGAAAAATCTCCTCAGGCGACTGGGACGTGATGACGGCAGCAACAAACAGGTTATTTGAAATTGGTGGACAAGAGAACATCAGCTATCTAATTGGCCTCCTGGATGACTCAAATTCAAAAGTCAGAAACGCAGCTGCGTTGACGTTTCGCGAGAATAGATACAATGAAGCTTTGGAACCGCTTTTGACTTCCATAAATAAGAAGGAAAACAAAGGGTATACAGGAACAATGGTTTACGCCCTGGAGAGCTTAGATTGCAAATCGAAATTAAAAGAACTCTTTAACATCTTGTTTGACAAGAATAGTTATGAAGTTCAATACCACATATTAACAATTTTAGACGAACAGATATTCGAATTCACCAACGCGGATTTGCAGGAAATAAAAACAAAGTGGGACGAACTTAAATGTGACTGGAATCGACTGAATAATTTGGATAAAGCGAATCAAAAAGACTATGACATTGACGACACATTAATACAAAGCTATGTTGATGGATTCGTTTCTTATATGGAGTAGTCTTAAAAAACCTGCGCATAACAATTGTGCATGTGCCATAGCCCTGGCTCGGTTGTAAAAGAAAAATAATTCTCTCGATCTCATGTCTTATCTTAAATTCTTTAACCTTTATCTCTTTTGATTTAACCCTAAAAAGATATATCTTCAAAACAGAAGCCCATCCCCTGCCTTTAGCCAGGTGGAAGGATGTTTTTTTACTTTCAATTCCCTCTTTCTATGAAATGCATCTGCATAAATATAATTTACCCTCATCAAGTTGTTCCACCTTATTTATTGACAGAATTTAGACTTCTGATTAACAGAAGTGGTTGATTCAAACTAAACGCTATCACAAGCATAAATAAAATACTTATAACACATCATGGAACAACTTAAACATTCGGAGCTTACATTTCAGCTTATTGTTGAATCATCTCCGAATGCGATAGTGTTGGTAAATAAAGAAGGCAAAATCTCCTATATCAATAATCAGACAGAAAAACTATTTGGGTATAATCGTGTCGAACTCATTGGCCAATTGGTGGAGATGCTCATTCCCCAACGTTACAACCGTCATCATCCTGATTTTCGAAATATGTTTTTCGCGCAGCCAACCGTACGATCCATGGGCGCTGGCCGGGAGCTGTTTGCCGTGCGAAAAGACAAGACAGAATTTCCAATAGAAATAGGGTTAAATCCGATTGTGACTGTTGATGGAACGATGGTGCTGGCTTCTATCATTGACATTACTGAACGGAAAAAAGCAGAAGAACGATTTAAGCTTGTAGTAGAGTCAGCACCCAACGCCATGATACTTGTTAATCACGAAGGTGTTATTACACTCGTGAACAAACAAACTGAAATTCTTTTTGGTTATTCACGAAGCGAGCTCATAAACAACAAACTTGAAATGCTTATTCCCGAGCGATTTAATAACACCCACGTTGGTCACAGAAATTCGTTCTTCAAAAAACCTCAGACTCGTTCTATGGGTGCTGGTCGTGATT
>DATCRE010000476.1:0-5922 GCA_036569145.1 Cyclobacteriaceae bacterium | reverse complement strand
TTAAATCATGAGTCAGTTAGTTACATCGAAGGCCACCCGCATCAACCTTCTTGATTTCAAATCAGTACCGATGCGTGCCTTTCATCTTACATGGATCACTTTCTTTATGTGTTTCTTTGGATGGTTTGGTATTGCTCCTTTGATGCCCATCATTCGCAAAGATTTAGGATTGACTCAAGGTCAGATTGGCAACATCATCATTGCATCTGTAGCTATTACCATCTTTGCCCGTCTCTTTATTGGATGGCTGTGCGATAAGATTGGTCCCCGTATTTGCTATACATTACTCTTGATAATAGGTTCTATCCCGGTGATGACGATAGGCTTGAGCAATAGCTATGAAAGCTTTCTGTTATTCAGACTGGCGATCGGTGTTATAGGAGCTTCTTTTGTGATCACTCAATATCATACTTCAGTGATGTTTGCACCTAACGTTGTAGGTACAGCAAACGCAACGGTTGCTGGCTGGGGTAACATGGGTGGTGGTGTAACACTAATGGTAATGCCATTAGTATTTGCTGCTTTTGTTGGTGCAGGTTATGTAGATGCTGTTGCATGGAGATATAGTATGGTTGTACCGGGTGCAGCATTATTCATCATGGGTTTTGTTTATTACTTCTTTACACAAGATACACCTGATGGAAATATCGCTGATCTGCGCAAGAATAATCCAGACTACCAGGCAAAAGCTAAAGGTGCTAAAGGCAGCTTTGGTATGGCGCTTCGCGATTATCGTGTGTGGGTTTTGTTTTTAGCGTATGGTGCTTGCTTCGGTATTGAGATTACGATTGATAACATCGCTTCACTTTACTTCGTTGATAATTTTCACTTAGGACTTAAGGAAGCAGGATTGATTGCTGGCTGCTTCGGTATGATGAACATTTTTGCCCGTGCATTGGGCGGTATCTTTGGTGATAAGGCTGGAAAGAAATTTGGCTTACGCGGTCGCATTATGATTCTGGGTATCTTCTTATTATGCGAAGGCCTTGGCATCATGTTGTTCTCATCTATGGATGTGTTGCCGTGGGCTATTGCTACTATGTTATTGTTCGCGCTCTTCCTTAAAATGTCAAACGGTGCCACATATTCAGTTGTTCCATTCATCAATACAAAAGCTGTTGGCGCTGTTTCAGGTATTGTTGGTGCAGGTGGAAATTTGGGCGCTGTATTGGCGGGCTTCCTTTTTAAATCAGAAAACATTTCATACCGCGAAAGCTTGTTCATTATAGGCATAGCGGTATCTGTTGTGTCTATCATCGCGCTTCTGTTAAGTCTGTCAAAAAAGACAGCAGAAGAAGTTCTTGCTCCTCAATTAACACCAGAATCAGAATTGAAGGAAGCTTATGTATATGCTGATAAAAATTAACCAAGCTGAGATATCAAGTTGAATTTAAAATCCTGCAAAAGAAAAATACAAGTCAGACTTCAGGTGCCAGACTACAAGGTAGTTTGAGCACCAAAAAAGAAGTCCCCTTTCTGAACGGCGAATTCTTTCAGGGGACTATATTTAGTTGTTACACTAAACCTTTCAAATTTATGTATAAGATTATCCGTAAACCACTATTACTACTTCTTTTTTGCTTCTTCATTGCTTCTGTTGCTAAGGCTCAGTTTACTGTATCGGGTCAAGTCAGAACCCGTACAGAATATCGTAACGGACAGGGCACTCCGCAAATAAAAGATACAACGGCAGCCGTATTTACATCGCAACGCACCCGCCTTAACTTTGGCTACACAGGTTATCGCTTCAAACTTTTTACAGCCGTACAAGATGTGCGTGTCTGGGGACAAGATGCATCATCTATTAACCGTACAACAACTGACGCCAATGATGGTTTCATGCTGCATGAAGCATGGGGTGAGATAAGCCTTGTTGATACAGGCAAGGTTGTAAAAAACTTTACACTTAAAATAGGACGTCAGGAATTGGTGTATGATGATGTACGCTTACTTGGTAATCTTGACTGGTTACAACAAGCACGTCGTCATGATGCGGCTCTGTTAAAGTTCGAACACAAAGGCTGGATGATTCACCTTGGCGCTGCTTACAATCAAAATGCAGAACGTAAATCAAATACTATATATAACGGTACGCCAACAGCGTATGCTGCAAGCACCAATGGCATGTCGACCAATTATAAGTCTATGCAATTTTTATACATAGGAAAGAAACTGGCTTTTGGTAATGGATCGTTATTATTATTCAAGGATGATTTTAGCCGTTATCATTTTGCTGCAACTGATGTTAACAAGACTACTCCAATCTATGAGAAAGGTGTGAGAAGCCGTTATACTATGGGAGGTAATCTTTTCGGCACAGCATTCCGCAAGTTAGGTTTTGCTGCAACAGCATTTTACCAGGCAGGTCACTATAAAGATGGTACCAAGTTGAATGAATATTTATTCTCACTATCTACATCTTATGCATTAACAAGAAAATTCAGTGTTGGTCCTGGTGCTGATATTACATCAGGAAACAATGGAAGCGATCCAACAAAAGCTAATAAAAGATTTGATCCACTCTACGGAACACCTCACAAATTCTGGGGTTATATGGACTACTTCTACGTAGCTGACGGCTTTAAATCAAATGGATTGATTGACTATTATTTGAAAGCAAAATATAAATTAAAAGACAATCTGACTTTAACACTTGATGGACATCGTTTTGTATTGCCAAGTGCAGTTACTGCAAGTGACAACGTGACGCCAGTTAAAGAGAAAGCGTTAGGTACTGAGATTGACTTTGTATTTAACTATGCGATGACGAAAGTTGTAACTATCGAAGGTGGTTATTCAACCATGTTCTCTACAAACACTATGCTTTCAACGAAAGTAAAAGGCACTGCAAAAATCAATCAGAACACGGCTGCTAAAACAGCTGACTGGGCCTACCTCATGATTTCTATCAAACCTGATTTTACTTTCAAAAACTAACTTCTAAATAAGCTACTCATGAAAAAGATACTATATAAATATGTAGTAACACTAATGCTTATGCCTGTAGTGTTATTGTTATTGACTTCTGCTGCACCTGTAAAAGTGAATGTTGCTGATAAGGAAGTAATCAAGTTAGGATTTATTCCGCTTACAGATTGCGCACCCATTGTTATGGCCAAAGAACTTGGTCTTTTTGAAAAGTATGGTGTGAATGTTCAGGTTACAAAAGAAGCTTCGTGGGCTAACGTGCGCGATAAACTTTTAACAGGTGAACTGGATGGAGCACATTGCTTATTCAGCATGCCGTTTTCAGTATACACTGGTGTTGGTGGCAAAGAAGGTTCGGAGTTGAAAATCGCGATGGTGTTAAACAACAATGGACAGGCTATTACATTATCAAAAGATTTTTGTGGTAAGGTTGGTTTTAAGCAAACCAATAAAGTTGCACCAGTTGTTGCTGCTAAACTTAAAGCGGAGAAAGAAGTAACGTTCGCTATGACTTTCCCTGGTGGCACGCACGACATCTGGTTGCGTAACTGGTTAGCTGCTGCCGGTGTAAACCAGAAGACTTCAAAAATTATTACAATCCCTCCGCCACAAATGGTGGCAAACATGAAAGTTGGCAACATGGATGCTTACTGTGTTGGCGAACCCTGGAATGGTATGGCCGTAAAGATGGGCGTTGGTTTTACTGAGATCTCAACCCAGGACATCTGGAAGCACCATCCTGAAAAAGCATTGGTAGTGAATTCCAAATTCAGCGAAAGCCGTCGTGAAGATTTAAAGAATGTGATGAAAGCCATACTCGAAGCGTGCAAGTGGTTAGACAACCGTGCAAACAGAAAGAAAGCTGCTGAGATCATTGGTAAGACACCTTATGTGAATGCTGCTGCGGATGTGATTGAAGCGCGTTTGATGGGCGACTACAATTTAGGTTGTGATCAG
Organism: Cyclobacteriaceae bacterium; assembly: GCA_036569145.1. Classification (GTDB taxonomy): domain Bacteria; phylum Bacteroidota; class Bacteroidia; order Cytophagales; family Cyclobacteriaceae; genus DATCRE01. The sequence continues at coordinate 2,037 of DATCRE010000476.1, read as the reverse complement.
GGAACTGAAATCTATACAGATAACTATATGCTGTTTCACAGAAATGGCGAAACAAACTTTCCACGCAAATCACACGCCATCTGGTTTATGGCACAATACATGCGATTTGATTATTTGAAACAAGCTCCGGACTATAAGTCTATCGCTGATAAGATCATCCTTCAGGATCTTTACAAGGAAGTGGCGACTAGCATGAAGATCAAGATTCCTGCAGATGATATGAAACCATTTGCATTAGAAATTGATAAAGTGTCATTCGATCCTAATAATCCTGCTGATTATCTCACCCGCATTAAAGCAAAGAGTGTAAATCAGTAATCAACTGAATTTGATCGTCATGATGGATAAGACAATTTATTCGTCGTGCATCATGACGATCTTTTTTGATTCATTTCTTAACACATAGAATTTATGAAGAAAGATGTAACTGTGCTCACATCCATTACCGATGGAAGTGAGAGCTCGTCAACGGCCAGTTTTCTGGCATCAGGGTTTGTAAGTAAGATCGTAGACTTTTTGAAAAGCACGCTATATACTTTAATTGGCTTTGCTATTCTTATCGGTGTGTGGCAGCTTGTAAGTATTGTAACCAAAGGGGAACTACCTGCACCCGTAGCAACCTTAACCGTGCTGATGGAACTTCTGAAAGATCCGTTTTATGATTACGGTCCCAATGATAAAGGCATCGCATTGCAGTTGTTTAGTTCTCTTGGAAGAGTATTTCTTGGGTTTTCCCTGGGATCATTGGTAGCCATTCCTGTAGGATTATTAATGGGTGCCAATGCATTTTCTCGCAAAGTATTTTATCCTATTGTACAGATTTTAAAACCAGTTTCACCACTGGCCTGGTTTCCGATTGGTCTTGTAGCTTTTCAATCTGCCAGCCATGCAACTATCTTCATCATTTTTATTACTTCGTTATGGCCTACGCTGATCAATACATCTTTTGGTGTAGCGTCTATTCCTGATGATCATAAAAATGTTGCCAAGGCTTTCGGTTTTTCAAAATGGAAATACCTCACAAAAGTATTACTTCCATTCAGCTTACCACACATCATCACCGGCCTGCGATTGAGTATAGGTGTGGCATGGCTAGTGATTGTAGCAGGAGAGATGTTATCAGGAGGAATGGGTATTGGATTTTTTGTTTGGGATAGCTGGAATGCACTGAGTTTGGAAAAAGTTATTTCTGCCATTCTCATCATCGGCATTGTGGGCCTGTTGCTTGACAGAATATTTTCATTCATCGAAAAGAAAGTAACATATTAAAATAGGTAAGAGTCTAACCTAAACATTAAAAAGAAATTTATTATGAGCTATCTGAAAGTGGAAAATATGGAGATAGCCTTTCAATCTGCGAAAGGCAAATTTGTGGCAGTGAAAGATATTAATCTTGACGTTGAAAAAGGACAGATCATATCCATTATAGGTCACTCAGGCTGTGGTAAGTCTACCATCATGAATGCTATTGCTGGTATGACATTTCCATCAAAAGGAAAAGTTACGTTGGCCGGAAAGGAGATTAAAGGACCAGGACCTGACCGTGGTATTGTGTTTCAAAACTATTCACTGTTGCCATGGCTTACTGTATATCAGAATATATTCGAAGCTGTTGATGCTGCACTTAAACAACCTTCGAAGAGTGAGAAGCATGCGCTGGTAGAAAAATATTTGAAGATGGTAAACCTGTGGGATCATCGTGAAAAATATCCGAGTCAGATTTCAGGTGGTATGAAGCAACGCACAGCTATTGCCCGTGCCTTTGCTATTGATCCTGAAGTATTATTATTAGATGAACCATTTGGTGCATTAGATGCCCTCACAAAAGCTTCGTTACATATTGAATTGCTCAAGCTGTGGAATCTTACGCATCGTAGTAAAACCATTATTATGGTGACACATGATATTGAAGAGGCTGTGTTCTTATCCGATCGTATTGTTGTGATGAACAATGGCCCTGCTGCCACTATTCGTGAAATTGAAGAAGTGCATCTGCCACGTCCGCGTAATAAGATGGACACTGTTAATCTGCCAGAA
>DATCRE010000475.1:0-5507 GCA_036569145.1 Cyclobacteriaceae bacterium | reverse complement strand
GTATAGCGGTGTCGTAATGCAGAGTTGCTCCGTGTGATGTTACTAAGCACGGCTAAGACACAGTAAATAAGGTGTAGTTTAGGTTGTTGCCTGCCTTGCCACACTCGAAAATTAAAGTCAACTAAGCATGTAGAAGGTACGGCGTTATCTTCTCTGGACCAGAGTTCGATTCTCTGCGGCTCCACTGAATCTCAATCAAAGCTCGAAATCATTGATTTCGAGCTTTTTGTTTTATGATTTGGAACTATTAACCTCTATTTAAAAGTTTAGTCTTCGCGGTGTAAGCGTCCAATGATTTTTAATCATTACCTTTGCCCTTCACTTATAAATTTTTACCACTATAAAGACCCTGGTCCAGACCTCCGATCACAGTATTCTTAGACTAACACTGTATTCTTTCCTGTTTTCATTCGTTTTCACTTGTAGTTCTGCTCAGACGGAACCTGATGCCAGGATTCTTCTCAAATCGTCGACACTTAACATTGAGATGTTGGGAAGTAATCTGTCGGTAATAGAAGATCATAAGCTGGAGAAGCTTTTCAACAGCAACTTCGAAAAATATTCGCATGAATCCATTTACTACTCCGATTGGGATGATATAGTTAGTATAGAGGCAAAGACCAGGTTTCTCGTCAAGGGAAAATTGAAAGAAGCAAAAGTATCTACCATTGAGACAAAAGATGTTTTGTCGCGAGGTATTTTCTACGGCGGACATAAGCGAAAGGATTTTGTTTTTCCGGCAATCACGCAAGGTGCTGTCGGCTCATTGGTATATTCTGAGAAACTTCATGATCCACATTTGATTTCACCATTCTACTTTGGTGACAACATTGGCGTTGATCAATCTGTCTATAGTGTGGTGGCACCAGTCAATGTTGTCATCGATCATAAAATATTCGGGACATCGCCATCGGATATCAAATTCACTCAGGAGAAGATCGATGATGATAAAGTGAAATATACATGGCGGGCAGATAATGTAAAGCCTTTTTTTAAAGAAGACAATTCACCAGGATATTCTTATATCGAACCACACATAATCGTTTTCATAAAATCATATACGGTTCGTGGTGTGGAAAAGAAAATTCTTTCAGGGGTAGATGATTATTATGCATGGTGCAACCAGATGCTGTCTTTGATGTCACTTAGCAGCAAGGATGTTATCCAAAAGCAAGCTGAGATCATTACACAAGGTAAAACTAAAGATGAAGAGAAAGTAGAAGCTATTTTTCAATGGGTGCAAAGCAATATTTCTTATATCGCTTTTGAGGATGGTCTTTCTGGTTTTGTTCCGCGTCCGGCTTCAGATGTTTACAACAAGCGCTATGGCGATTGTAAAGACATGGCTAACCTCTTAAAAGAAATGATTACAGCCAGTGGTATAAAAGCACATGTTGCATGGATTGGTACACGCAGTAAGCCTTATACCTTTGCTGAAGTTCCGGCACCTCCGTCATGCAATCACATGATTTGTATGGTGCCGCTCAATGGTAAGACACTCTTTCTTGATGCTACTGACTCATATAGTGCTTTCGGTTTGCCATCAAGCATGATTCAGGGAAAGGAGGCGTTAATCAGTCTTGATAATGCATCATTTGATGTGCAGAAGGTGCCTGTTGTTCCGCGTCAACAGAACCAACGTATTGACTCTATTAAGGTAGAGTTAACTACTTCTGGCATACGTGGAAAACTGACTTGCAGTCTACGCGGGTATAAAAAAGAAGACCTTGAGATTGCAAAGCTTCGTGATCAGCTCGATAAGAAGATTGACTTCCTTGAAGATTTTCTTGTGATTGGTAATAACAATATTGTGTTTGAAGAACCGGTTATTCGTGGTCTTGGCGAACAGAATGCACAGGCCGTGGTTGAGTTAAAATTTTCATTGCCGGGGTATTATAAAAATGTAGGAGATAGGATTTATCTCAATCTGAACCTGACCAAAAAAACATCCATAGAACAAGTAGCTCCGGAACGCAATCAGTGGATTGAGTTGCCTTATCACTACGAAGACAAACTCGTTGTTGAGTTTACATTACCATCACAGTACGATGTATCTTATCTTCCTACAAATGCAAATGAAACCTGGAATCATTTCGGTTTGTCAACAAAGTATTCTACTACTGGACGGAAGATCCTATTTGAAAAACAATTCTACGCAGAAGCATTATACATTAAACCTGACGAGTTTGCACAGTGGAATGACATGGTAAACAAGTGTTCTGAAATCAGTCAGCAATCCATCATTTTAACAAAAACAAAATAACAATAATGATACGTTCTCTATTTCTTGTTGCTCTCGTATTTGCGAGTGTCAATATTGCTCAAGCCGAGCACCCTTTCCATGCAGGCTACAGATGGATATCTAACCCAATGATACATGCAGTTCCTGATAAACAAAGTCAATTTCCAGCTGTAGTCATCCAGGACATGCGTGTTCAGGAACTTCATTTTGGTTCGGCGCCAATGCCAATCATGTATCATACTGTTCATGTTATTATTCATGTTAACGATGATGCAGGTATAGAAAAGTATAATAAAGTTTATCTTCCATTATACGGAAGCAGAGTTTTAGAGTCGCTTTCAGTTCGATCTATTACACCGGATAATAAAGTTACAGTGTTTAACCAGGCTAATCTGAAAGAGTTAAAGAATGTTGAAGGCTATGGCAACTTTAAAATTTTCGCCATCGAAGGACTCGTAAAGGGAGGTGAGTTAGAATATGTTTATACAATTCAAACTAATGCACAGACATTAGGCAGTGAAACTTTTCAGAGGGAGATACCAGTAAAAGAAGCATCTTTTCAATTGATTTATCCGGAGCGTTTTGAGTTTTCTACAAAAAGTTACAATGGGTTTAATGTAGCTAACGAAGTGGGTTATGATGCAAAAAGGATGAACATTCGTGCATCACACTTTGATTTACCTGCACTGCCTGAAGAAGCATATTCATCTTACCAAAGTAACCTGATGCGCATTGACTATTGTTTGTCAAAAAATTCGGACAACGGGGGTGTTACTTGGGGATCGTTATTCAGGAATATCCTGAATAACTCGCTTGATGCTAAAGGACAAGGACGGCTGTCAAAGCTTATTGAAGAAGTTGGTCTTGAAGGATTGACTAGCGGGGAACAAGTGACGAAAATCGAAAAGTATATCAAAACACATTTTACAGTCAAAGACAGTCATGAAGAGAGTTATGAAAATATAAAAGATATTCTTAATACCCGGGTAGCTAACGATCGTGGAATCTTTAAAGTATATGTTGGTATCTTTGGGCAGCTTACTATTAACAACCAGATTGTATTTGCTTGCGAACGTAGCCGTGGGGCGTTTGATAAAAGTTTTCCTTCGACACAATATATCAGACAACAACTATTTTATTTTCCTGATCTGAAAGCTTATCTGGTTCCTGATAATTCATCGTTGCGACTAGGTGCTGCCCCAGAATCGATAGCAGAATCCAACGCTTGCTTTATCTCTTACTATGTTGATGGTAGTTCAATTGTTTACGCATCAAGTCTATTCAAACCTATTGAATCATTACCCGATACAGTAAATGATCTTGGTGTTAATGCCGTAATTGAATTTGACCCATCTCTAAAATCGCTTCATGTTGAACAGGAGAACAGATGGCAAGGTTATCGCGCAGCCGAATTACGCGGTTACTATGCCACCCGCGATCAGCAAGCAGAAAAAGACGATTCTTTTAATGCCGTTACTTTATCAGGCATGGAGAATTATAAGATTATCAGCCGGAAGGTTGAAGGTGAAGATGTTAACCTCTCGGGAGATCCCAGACAATATATGCGTGTGAATACTAAGTATACTATATCATCCTTATTTGAAAAAGCAGGAGATGATTATCTTCTATCTGCGTGTAAAGTAATCGGTAAGCAGTCAGAGTTGTACCAGGAGGGTGGTGAACGTTTCACAGATATTGTCTTTCACGGAATTACCAATTACAAACATACAATAAAAGTGAAGATACCCGCTGGCTATACTTGCAGTGGTCTTGAAGCACTCAAGATTCATAACGAAGTGACGGATAATGGAGAACGTGTGATGTACTTTGATTCTGATTATACTTTAAATGACAATGTTCTCACCATCACAGCTGTGGAAGTCTACAAAAAACTTACGTTGCCCAAGACGGCATATGAAAGCTTTAGAAAAATGATTAACTCTGCTTCTGACTTTAGCAAAGTGACCATTGTATTCAGACCTAAGCAGTCTTAGTGATCCACTAATGTTGTAATTTTGAAATTGAAATAAAAGAAGACCGTTTCAAAAAAAATGAGAACGGTCTTTTTATTTATCAAAATATTTAAGAACATTCAGTGTATAAGAAGCTTATCACTTTTTCACCACACTTATTTTTCCATCAACTTCATAAGATATTGTTAATACATCACTCCAATCTTTTAAGCCTTGCTGACGAAGAGCCCGATTCAGATCTTCTAACTGTATGGAATATTTAACAATGCTTTTACTTTTTAATCCATCTTTATCATAGAGCAAAACAGATTGACCTTCTACGGCTCGTCGCACGAAACCGAATTTGCTGCAGAGGAAAGCAATAAGGCGATGACATATAGCTAATGTGAATGCTGCTCCCAGGCATGCAAAGAATGGGTAATGACCTGTAATGCATCTGCTGAGAATGCCGCCTATTGTAATGCTAAGAACTACATCAAACGGAGCGCGGGTACCAAAGGATCGCATACCTGACACTCTGATAAAAATCATTGCCAGAAGAAAAATGAGAATAGCACGAAACATCATTTGATGCCACGCTAACTCTTCAATATCAAGCCCTAATAAAGTTGTTAACCAATCCATGCTTTGGGTAAATCAATTCTAATGCCTAAGAATTGAGGATGATAAATTAAACTGTAGAATACTCTCTTAATGTGTAGAGGATTTTCATCCAATATGATCTCTTCTTCTTACGTCGTTTATGAATTAACTGAATTGATGTACTGATTTTATGATTTGTATCTGGAAAGAATATTGTTAATGAATTTTTAAAAATTCAGAATATGCCGGAAGGGCCATCAATTGTAATAGTCAGAGATAATCTACAACCTTTTGTTGGTAAAACGGTTATTCGAGCCAGCGGAAACAGCAAGAAAGTTGAATTTGAAAAACTCGTTGGCAATAAAATAGTTGACGTTAAAAGTTGGGGTAAGCATTTATTGATTTGTTTTAATAATGACTTTACAATCAGGATTCATTTTTTAATGTTCGGATCTTATAGAATTAATGAATATAAAAGTGAGACTAAACCCAGACTGAGTTTTGAATTTAAAGAAAACGAGTCAATTAATTTTTATACATGCTCAGTGTTACAAATTCATGAGCCGCTTGACAACGTATACGACTGGTCTGCAGATGTTATGAACAATAACTGGAACGAAAAAAAGGCTTTGCAGAAAATAATTAAACATCCGGACAGACTTGTGAGCGATGTATTATTAGATCAGAATATTTTTGCTGGCGTAGGGAAC
>DATCRE010000474.1:0-2150 GCA_036569145.1 Cyclobacteriaceae bacterium | reverse complement strand
CTTTCATTCCGTGCCTTATTCAAATGAAACAGTTAGTTATTATTACGACTTGCTTTCAATCTTCTGATTCAATTTCTTGATGGCTAACTCCATTTCTTCAGACCACCTCTTCGGAACTTCCTTACTGTTTCGGTATACTTCTAATAGTTTTACAGAATAATCATAAAGAATTTTGTCAAACACTTTTTCACTGATTACTGTATCATTGGTCTGCCATCATAGAGATAAATATCAACTTCTCCTTCTTTTATCCCGCCTATCTTTTCAAGCCCCGCTTTGTCTTCCCAGTCCATCTCATGGAAAAACATTATGTTCTGAAATTCCTGTCCCCATCTTGTAGAATTAGTTACTGAGTCAATAAGCTTTGGATAATTTGATAGATAAGCTCCTGATAAAAATAATCGTAATATTTCATTGTCAGGTTCAAGTTCTATCCCAACTTTCATGACATTTGTATACTTTGGATTTTTTATAATCTTGTATTTCATTGAAAAAAGAAAGATGTGATTTTACCGTTGTTAAAATATCCGCGTATTGAATAACCTTCGCTTGTACTCCTACCCATTCACGGTCGATCACTCCACTACTTTTATTAGCTGCATCTTGAATTGCTTCCTTTAAAGCTCGTTCAAGTTTGGCATCAGTCCAGATGGATGGGTCATATACAGTTTTGGGATCAACACTTACTAAAGCTCCCGTTGTCTTCAACTTCGGATCAAGGGTAGGGATTTTATAATCCACCACCGATACACCTGGTACCTTAGGATGTTTAGTAACATTAAATATAATTACGTCCGGCACTTCATTTAAGCCCATTTAGTTAAATCCCTGAACTTAGCATGATTAACTTTTTTTGAACCACCCAGTAAAGCGATTTAAAAGACCGCTGTTTCTTCGATCAGCTTCTTCCAAAGCTTTTAAGATCTCATCTATACCTTCATATTGAATACCAACATCTTTGTTCAGAAGTGCTTTGTTTATAAATGCACTGCTCGTATCGGGAGTAACGCCAGACCGTGTAGCTAATTTGGCAAGCGCTGTGGCCTCAATACTGGTAGAATAGAAAATGCTATTCTTGTTTTCACGCTCGTGATGTTTGAGCCTCAATGCAATTCCTTCATTCACCAGGTCAATGTCTTTCTCAAGTATGCCCATCACTACATGGGAAAATCCTTTGTACGGAAGTTTAAAATATTTCGGCTGGTGTGCTTTAATAGCGTGCTCCTTTGCTTTTTCAAAATTCTTCAGTACAAGATATTTCAGAGCATACGTGATTTCGTAATTGAAAGGTGGATCCATTATGCCCATGTCTTCTATCGTTCGGGCATAATCCATTAGCAATTCTTCACTGTCGCACAAAACGGCATCCATAAAACTTGTTCCAAACAAGCCGGTGAAGGATGGCGTTTCTTTTTTCTGTAAATTCGGATACCGATCCTCAAGAAAAATATTAAAAACTTCAACTGTTGTTTTAGCAGCCTTGTAATAGTTTTTCTTAGCGCTAACAACATCAGACAAAAACAACTCGAGGTTTCCAAGTCGAGAGAAGTTACTCCTAATGCTCAACCCCCAAGACTGTGCTCTAACTTCCTTAGTTGAGTGCAAATTTTTAATATATCGCTGCAAGTCTGCTACGAGGTCATTCTTCCGATCAATGTAAGTGGCCAAATTTTCCATTTCTACTCAACTTTTATTATTCGCGTTGCTGCATTATTATCTACCTCAATAACATATTTTTCAATGAGGTGGGCTTTCTCCTGAAATACTAAATCTTAATGCTTGACCAGCTTGGTAAATTGATTTTTCTGCATCACTCTGCATCTTAAAAATTACCCCATCGAGCCATCTGTTATCTAGCTGGAAGCCGTCATATCCTTGACCAAGCCCATGCCCTTGTTGGTTTTCTTCACCAACAAAGCCGCACACATGCTTGGCACCAGCCATCGGCATGCACCAAAAAATTCAATGTCTCTACATTTTTAAAATCAGTGCGGGATTGGGTGATTGTTGGTGAAGAAAACCAACAAGGGCATGGGGGATACTTTAAGGCATAGGTGATTTCATAATTGAAAGGTGAATCTGTCACGCCCTGTCTTCAATTATGCGGGCATAATCCATTAGCAATTCTTCACTGTCGCACAACACGACAT
>DATCRE010000473.1:0-3747 GCA_036569145.1 Cyclobacteriaceae bacterium | reverse complement strand
TTGCAACACACTGTGAAGATGAAGCAACCATTAGAGCAAACACGGCAAGGTATAAAGAATTATATGGCGAAGATGTTCCCATTAGCGCTCATCCTTTAATTCGCAGTGAAGAAGCTTGTTATAAATCTTCGTCATTTGCTGTAAGCTTGGCAAAGAAATATGGAACACGTTTACACATACTTCATATCTCAACCGCTAAAGAGATTGCGTTGTTTGACAATGCTGTTCCGCTAAAAAAGAAGAAGATTACCGCGGAGGCATGTGTGCACCACCTATGGTTCAACGATGCTGATTACAATAGATTAGGAACATTAATTAAATGGAATCCCGCTATTAAAAAAGCATCAGATCAGGCTGCTATTTTCGATGCCGTTCTTGATGATCATATTGATGTTATTGCTACTGATCACGCTCCACATACCTGGGATGAAAAACAAAATAAGTACTTCAAAGCACCTTCCGGTGGACCTCTCGTGCAACATTCATTAGTGGCGATGCTTGAATTTTTTCATCAGGGCAAGATGAGTCTTGAAAAGATAGTTCAGAAAATGAGTCATAATCCAGCGATCCTTTTTCAAGTTGATCGCAGGGGTTATTTGCGTGAAGGATATTTTGCTGATATGGTGTTGGTTGATCTGAATAGACCCTGGCAGGTGCAGAAAAACAATGTTATCTCAAAATGTGGGTGGTCTCCTTTTGAGGGCACAATTTTTAAGTCGGCAGTAACCCACACCTTCGTTTCCGGACATTTGGCCTATGCAGAGGGTCAATTTAATGAAGACAAGAAGGGAGAAAGATTATTGTTCCACCGCGATTAAGCCTTTTAGTATTTGTTATTTACCAAAGCCTGTCTAAATTTGCACCCTGATTTGGGAAACCTGATCAGAAACGGTAGATGTAGTTCAGTTGGTTAGAACGCCAGATTGTGATTCTGGAGGTCGTGGGTTCGAGCCCCATCATTTACCCCCTGTAGAGACGCGATGCATCGCGTCTCTCTTTGTTTACGTCCATTTTGTTAAATCAACCATCAATCATTTTCCTATAAAATCTATCCCCATTCCATTTTGCCGGATTATTCCTGATGTATTCTGAAATCCTTTCAAATTCATCTGGTGATCGAATGACGTGATCATGGAATCGGGGTTGCCATGCAAATTCGATATGGTTTTTTCGCGCATACATAGTCACGGCCGATTTAAATCCGCGGATAATTGACGCGAGGTTTTTTGATTGGGGCGCGAATTTGTTTGGTGGGTTATTGGTAGTAGAGACGCGATGCATCGCGTCTCTACCGTCACCGCGCCCATCCAAATCATTATTATATTCATTATCACCAATCATTATAATCCCATGGAAATGATTTGGCATTACCACAAATTCACCTAATTCTAAATTCATGTCGGGTCGTAATTCAATCGATTTAATCCATTCTGTTTCTGCAATTTTTCCTATTTCAAATAATTGCATAATGGCATCGTTACAATGTCCAAAATAACAATGACGATTGGCTGTGCATATTGTTATAAAATACATTCCCGCATTGGCATAATTACATTTCTGCAATCGCGCTGATGATATGCGATATTTGTTGTTGAATAGTTCTGTCATTGTATTGTTGTTGCAACAATCGTAGAAATGAAAATAAAATTATTCATACAGAAAACCTTCATTAATTCAATCTTGTATCAACCTTATTTTTTCAATATGTTTAATTCATGGTTGCGTGGGATGATTACAGCAGGATGTCACTTGATGAGAGAATCAATCTCTTATATCAGGAAGGAAGATTTGTGATGAACATACGATACTATGGTTACAAGGTTAACCTCTATCTGTTAAATAATTTTTATCTCGAAGTATTCGTCAATCACAAGCTGGCAGCTATCGAGAAGATTCAGTTGCTGGATACATCGCACTCGCGAATGAAATTTTATTCTGATCAGATTAAATTGCCACAAGAGTTACTCATTCAATAACAACATCGTTATCCCATCACTTCGCGCAATACGTGGACGGATTTTATTTCGCCCATCGAATCAATATGATCCTGATAGAATTTTAATAGCAGATCAAGTAACGCTCTGCGTTGAATTGTATTGATTACAATCTGATCGGCATAACTGGCATTAATAAATTTATTGAGCAACTCCTCTACATCAACATCAGCCAGGCGAACACCCATAACTTCATGAAGGTTGTGAGCGCCAAAACCAAGATACCGGCTAAGTTTCAACAGAAATACTAAATGAAAGTTTTCATATCCCTGGGGCATTGAATCTAATGCTACGACAGACTGATATAAAAACTCAAAAATTTCATGTGCATGACTCTCATCCCGAACTGTTTTGTTAATGATCTCATTGATAAACATACCAATGGTAGACTTCTTAATATCAACAGTAAGTGACTGGTACGGATAAAGACATTTTACTTCTTTGATACGATTGATGTTGGCATTCTCACGATAGTATACAACAAGATCGAGCAATGTGAGTGGTTGATAGAGCGCAATTTTACTTTTAATAGATTTACTGCGCACACCATTGATCATGTATGCCTGTAATCCGAAGAGCTCAGTAAAGATGTTTACAATAATAGAAGTCTCACCATATTTTGTAAAGCGAAAAACGATGCCTCTGGTTTTATGTAACATATTATTCTACCACAGCTATTTTTCCAACAGCACTCTCAACGCCATCCTGCGAAGCAGCAAATACAACATAAACACCAGTGCCAGCACGATTGCCATGGTAGTCTCTCACGTTCCAGGTAGCAGTGCCCCCGGCCGCTTGTGTTTCCCAAAGGAGTCGCCCGTTAACATCGGTTATTTTTACAATGGCATCAGTAGCAAGTCCGCTAATACCGACAGTGCCCGTGAAATTACTTGTCACAGGATTAGGAAATATTTTAACCTTTTGAAAAGCACTTTCGCTTGCTGTAGCATCAGCACGATAAGATATTACTCCTTTATCAGTTGCAAAAAATACTTCACCAGTAAGTGAATTGATTTCAATGTCACGAATTACATTTGATAACAACGGACTATTATCAACAGTAAAGTTTTGCAATTGACTTTCTCCACTGGCACTAAAAAGCCAGACGCCTTTGTCGGTGCCAACCCATTTACGATTAGCGGCATCTACTTTAATGACATTAACTTTTTCATTTCTTAACAGGTATCGGTTATCGATAATCGGCCTAACAGCATCGGTGATGTTTGTGAAAATATTGTAGGTATCAATAAAATATGCAATACCTAAATCAGTGCCGACCCAAACGTATCCATCACGATCAACAGCCAGTGCGCGCACAGCTCTGCTGGGCAGTCCACCATTTCCGGCAAGATCAGTTAAGTATTGACTTGAATTAGTGTTCTTATCAAAAACTAGTAATCCCCCACCTTGTGTTGGATTCAGTGCGGCCCAAACATATCCGTTAAAGTCAACTCGAATATCTGTTGGGTAGCGGGCCGCACTTATTGGCGCAGCGTAAGACTCCCACGAAGCATCAGGTTTAAGAAGATGTAAGAAAGTATTGCTTCCATAATTCGTTATCCATAATCCGGCATCTGAATTTTCGAGTGCTGTAATGTTTATAGATTTTTCCGGAGGATTCAGATTAACCAACGGACTATTTGAATCATCATACACTTGAACAGTACCTTGTGCATTACGTTCTTCGACACCATAACCAAATGAAGAAGCATAGTATTTATCGGCTGAAATGAAAACAACATCTGTTATATCC
>DATCRE010000472.1:0-12961 GCA_036569145.1 Cyclobacteriaceae bacterium | reverse complement strand
GGTGCGATGTATTTCAGTTATGCATTTCAAACTGCAATATGTGTAGCGGTGTGTTTAATTCTTCGCTTCACGCTCAACCCTGATACATGGACGTATGTTACCTGGATGATTGCAGGCTCTATAGTAATTCTTCCCTGGAATTACCGTTGGTCGAGAGTAGCATGGATAAATCTTTTTAGTTCTTATAAAAAAGAAATAAGCCGTTGAGATGTTAGTGAGATATTCATCTCTCAATGTCGTCCAACTAATGGATGCAATTCAAGTTTTACAAAGGAAAATCCTTGTTGTTGCCATTCAGGTAGAGCAAGTTTAAGTGCTTCGTACCCGTTCCATTCCGGATGGTTCATGTGCATGATAACAATCGCCCCATCTTTTGCATGATGAACTAAGTTGTCTTTGATAACATTGATTGGAGTTCCGGCAACGGCATCGCCTGATAAAAGATCATAGCTTATAATAGTTTCACCAAGTTGCCTGGCAATTTCAGTGCAAGCCTCATCTGTTGTTGCTGTTGCTGAACGATAATACAATGGCTTACGTGCTGTAAAGTTTTCTATCTTACGAGCGTTCAATTCAATCTCATCAACAGCTTGTCCTACACTGGCTGTTCCGTGAATGCCATATTTAGATTCGCCATCGATGGCACAGGGGTGGTGCGTTAATCCATGATTCTCAATTTCAAATAATGGATCAGCCGCAAGTTGTTTGACAATATCAGGATGAGCATCAATCCACAAGCCTGATAGAAAGATAGTAGCGGGTATTTTATTCTGACGAAGAAAGTTAATCAGCTCTTCATCATAACCGCTACCGTGTGGCCCGCCGCAGGCATCGAAGGTGAGTGCCATTATCTTTTTGTTTGTCTTAACATCTTCATCAACGCCTTTTATGAAGGAACCAAACGTGCCGGGCTGTGCATTTTTAAACTGCTCGACAATAGTAGCTTTAAGTTTTTGATAGTCGGCATCCTGCTTAATAGTATGTTCATTAAAGCTCTGGCTATAGGAAAGAATGCTGCTGAACGACAGTAACAAAATAAATGAGATACGCATACTGCTTATAGATTTAAGCAGTTACACGTTACCTGAATTTATTAAGATTAAACCAATGGCTTAAATTTTTATTAATTGAGCCATAACAACCACACTATTTTTTTTCAACAGGTTCTTTAAACGACACATGTAAAATAAATTTAAGCTTTGCGCTCTATGGGTGCAATGCTGAAGTTTAGTAATTCTGTGTGGCGTATTACGGAGACATCAACAAGTGTTAAAATATCTTTCCTCGTTAGTTCTTTGAAGAGTGTTTGTGTATTATTAATTGGTTTTCTGTTAAAGCTGATAATGATATCACCCTCTTGCATTTGAGAGCGAGAAGCCGGCGATGCATCTTCAATCTTTGTAACAAAAAGTCCTTTCTTGTTTGGCAGATTATAGTGTTGCCTGATCTTGTTATTGATATCCACCTCTTGCAACATCAGTCCGATGTAAGCTTTAAATACTTTTCCATTCGTGATAAGCTGCTGACCTATTTCTTTAGCCGTGTTTATATCAACGGAAAAACTTAATCCTTGTGCGCCTTGTATCACAGCGGTGTTTACACCAATGACATCACCATCAGTTGTTATCATAGGGCCACCCGAATTTCCTGGATTTAATGCGGCGTCACTTTGAATGACATTGTCAACAAGTTTGCCTGATTGTGTTTGTAAGGTTCTTCCTAATGCACTGATAACGCCCGTTGTAACAGTGTGCTGATAACCTAATGGATTGCCGATAGCAATTACAAACTGACCAATCTGCAATTCATCTGTATTACCAAGCCTGGCAACGGAATAACCTTCTGTATAGATTTTTAAAATAGCCAGATCGGTATCAGGATCTTTACCAATAAGTGTTGCTTCGATTTCACTTTCGTTGAGTAAGCTTACCATTATTTTTTCGGCGCCGTCAACAACATGGCAGTTGGTGAAGATCAATCCATCTGAAGAAAAGATAAAGCCTGAGCCCGAACCTGCGGGACGAAGTTTGCCTTTAATGGTTTTAAATACATCAATCTTGACAACCGCATTTTTTGTTTTGTCTACGGCGTCAATAATCATTTTTGAAAATACATCCATAGTTTTTGTTTGTTATGGGGCTTGTACCGTCAAAGACGAATCCAACAGGTATTTTATGTTAAAATGGCCGAATGTTTTTCAGGATTAGGCCATGTTGGCTTGAAAGGAAGATGAGTGATGAGAAATTTCCTGTAAGGTTGGCGTGTTAGTAAACCACTAAGACACAAAGAACACTAAGGATCACTAAGAAAAAATATAAAAATTCTTCGTGAATCTTAGTGTTCTTTGTGACTTAGTGGTTCTAGAAAACTTTATTCTAACACCTTTGGCACTCTGAAGTAATCAGAATCTTTTTTAGGTGCGTTACGCAGGGCGCGTTCGTGGCTCAGGTGCTCCTTAACTTCATCTTCACGTAAGGAGTTTACTTCATGACTCATTGTTGTGAGCGGTTCAACACCATCGGTATTCACCTCTTTAAGTTTTTCTACCCAGTCAACAATGGCGGTCATATCCTTCATTAATTTATCAGCATCCTTTTCATCAATCTCAAGGCGCGACAGATGAGCAATTTTATCTAATAAAGGACGATCAATTTTCATGGCGATGGTTTTGTTAAATCATACTCTTTAAAGCAGTGTAGGTATCTACATGCTTTTTCAATTCCTGGTTCATGATGGCATAAGTTTTATCTCTCACAGCATCAATATCAGCAAGGGTTAAGCCTTTGGTTTCGATGGGCTCGTGAAAAATTACTTTTATCAATCCGCGCCACACCAGAAACTCATAGGGTGGCAAAATTATCCAATTATATGGAATGGTGACAGGCACAATCGGAATTTGTTTCTCAATGGCCACTCTGAATGCCCCGTCTTTGAACCGGGCAATAACCGGATCTTTTTTAGTTACAATGCCTCCTTCGGGATAAATAACCAGGCTTTTGCCCTGGTCGATGGCATCCATGGATTGAATTAGGGATGAATACCGGCTTTTCAGATTTGAGCGATCTACCGTAATATGAAGTTTGCTGTACATCCATCCGAACACCGGCACTTTAGACATGGAGCTTTTGCCAACAAAAATGGTATTCACGGGGTTGAGCCCCATAGTGGGGATGTCGATATACGAGAAGTGATTGGGACAGAAAATATATTGTCGTTTACGATCAAGCTCGCCACGAATTTCAACTTTGTATGGTTTAAGAATACCAATGAAAAGTCCTTTAGCCCAGATGCGATTGAGTATACCGACAAGTTTATACTGCGACGGAAAGAAAATAGGAATCAGTAATAAAGGAAGTAAGGAGAAGAACACCACCGAGAATACAATCATTCCCCACGCGGTATAGAGCCATTTCAGAAATCTCATGTGTTTTTACTGGTAATCTTTTAAGCCACATGAAATGTACATTATTGAAGCTTTAACATTTCATGAACCCAAAAATAAGATATTCCTGAGTTCATGAAAAGAAAATTAAAATCGGTAGAAGAGATATAGTCCGCTTGCTGAACTTAAAGCCAGAGCAACGTTATTTCCTTTAGTATCTCGGGATACTATGTTGTTGCTTTCGTCTTTAATATAATTTTTGGAATGATAATAATTTAGGGTAGCACCGGCTTCTGCTGCCAGATACAGTCGACTATTTATGTTATACCGGATACCAAGAAAGGGACGAAGACCAATCCCTAAGAGATAACTTTTATAGGAATACGTTTTGGTAGAACCAACATAAGATGAACTGTTATTGAATGTATAATGAGGCTGGAGGTCTCCACCGCCATACCAAACCCACTTGTTAATCTGATGTTGGAATTCTTTCCCGATCGTTAAATAGATATCTGCAGCCGTAGTATTCGAATAATTGGAAGTACTTATTTTGTCTTTGTTGGAATTGAAGGTGAAAGATGTAGTTAATCCTAAGCGGATGGCTTTATTTTCTGATTTGTATGTTTTATACATCAGTGTAAAGGGACCCGAATTGGAATTAAAAATACCATCAAACAAAAAAGTAGTATTAAAGCCTACATCATGTTTGAACGATTTTGCAGGATCATTTTCCTGGGCAAAGAGAATGGAGGTGCAGCTCACAAATAGTGAAGCAAGGAGTAGTTTTTTTCTCATGGGATAAGTTTTTAGTTTCCCAGAAAAAGCAATTATAATGCCAGAAGGGCACCGTGAAATCTTGAAAATCAGTTTGGTATTCTTATCTCACAACGTTCATTCTTTAACAATTCAGCAGCATTATGCACCTGTATAGATGAGCGTGCATCATCCATTTCTTCTTTCACTTTATTTTTTACCTCTTTCATTTTCAATGCTTCAATGAAGCGCTTCACCTGTTCGCTGGTTTCAAGAATAAGTTTGGGCACAGGCGTAGGCTTATCGTCATCACCTTTAGCCACCATGGTGAAATAGGATGAGTTGGTATGTTTAACAGTGCCACGTTTTACATTCTCAGCCTCAACTCTTATGCCCACTACCAGCGATGATCTGCCCACATGATTTACTGAAGCATGAAGTGATACCAGTTCACCTACTTCAACAGGTTGTAGAAACTCAACGCTATCAACCGAAACGGTGACGCAGTATGTACCGGCATGTTTGCTGGCGCAGGCGTATGCTACTTTATCCATGAGCGAAAGTAAAATTCCTCCGTGTATTTTTCCACCGAAGTTAGCGTAAGAGGGAATCATCAATTCAGTGATGGTGGTTTGAGAAGCCTTTACAGGTTTGGCATCAATAAGCATGGCTACAATTTTTTGAAAGATAGGAAAAAGATTTTTCCACCCTTACAAAATCATGAGAGGTTTTGACTTGCTGCCTCTCCTAATTGATTAAGTTTATAACGGAAACGAGTGAACATAGCCAGCGCCGTAAGTGTGAGTCCTATAAGAAGTCCGAGCCATATACCTACAGCGCCATAGCCAGCACGAAAGCCGAGCCAGTACCCAAGTGGTATACCGATAATCCAGTATGCTGAAAAAATAAAGAGCGAAGGAATCTTAACATCTTGTAAGCCGCGTAACGCTGCAGTGCAGACTACCTGTGTTCCATCAGCTAACTGAAATAGTCCGGCGATGATTAGCAGTGGTGTAGCAATTTCAATTACCTGCGGATCGTTTACATATAAGCCCGGAAGAAAATGTTTGCCGGCAATAAATACAATTCCCCACAAACTCATAATGGCAAGGGCCATGTACAGTAATGTGTATGATGCTTGCCTGGCGTTGATAAAATCTTTTTGCCCGAGATAAAAGCCTACACGTATGGTAGCGGCGGCACCCAGTCCTGAGGTGATCATATAACTTACAGTGGCCATGTTGATAGCAATCTGGTGTGCTGCTAATGTTTGCGCACTGATCCATCCCATCATCACAGCAGAGAAATCAAACGCGGCTACTTCAAAAATAAACTGGATGCCTGCTGGTATGCCGATGTGAAGTAATTTTTTAAAGAGCGCACCAGAGTATTTACCAAATACAAAAAGTCCTTTAAAGGAAGAGAACTCTTTTCCATAGATAACATAACACACCATAAATGTTGCCATGAATATGCGCGATGTAAAAGTTGCCCATGCTGCACCTTCAAGTCCCAATGCGGGGAAACCTCCGTGACCAAAAATCAGAAAGTAGTTTAATATAATGTTGACAACGTTGCTGGTGATGACTACAATCATAGCAATACGTGTTAATGATAATCCTTCAGCAAATTGTTTCAGGCTTTGAAATATCAATATGGGAACAAGCGACCATGTCGTGATTTTAAGATAGGGTATAGCAAGATTAACAACCTGGGGCGACTGATCGATATGGAAAAGAATATTCTTTCCATAGTAGACACAGACGATGAGCACCATGCTTGTTATGAAATTGATGACGAGACCATGACGCAATGTGTTTACTATTCTGTCGTGATCGTTTTCACCATGAGCTTCGGCTACCAGTGGCGTGATGGCATACGATACGCCAATGCCAAACAAGAGCAGAACATTAAACGCAACGTTAGAGAGCGATGCTGCCGCCAGCGATGTAGCGTTAACATGACCGACCATAACACTATCAACCACACCCATCATAACGTGTCCCAACTGACTAAGCATGACGGGATAAGCCAGGTAAAAATTTTCCCGGATGTGGGAGAGATATGTTTTATTATTGTTTAGCACTAAGAAATTAAAATCAGAAATCAAAGATATGTTCGATCATGACATAGCAATGTTTGTCTCACCTCACAATCCTTTTTTACGAGCAGCCATTAATATTCCAGTCATGCTAAGACTGTCGGTTATCTTACCGGTAAGCACCATATCCAATGCCTCCTTTAGTGAAAGCTTCCATACTTTTAAATCGGCTTCGGTTTCTTCAAGTTCAGCATCCCCATGACTCAGATCTTCGGCCAGAAATATAAAACCCTCTTCATCTGTAACAGAGTTGGAAGTATGAATGCGACATAATGTAGACCATGTTGATGCTGTAATGCCAGCCTCTTCTCTAAGTTCGCGCTTAGCAGCATCTAAAGCAGATTCTTTATAGGGAGCGCCGCCTTCAGGAATCTCCCAGGAATATTCATTGAGCGGATACCGGTATTGCCCCACCAACCAGATGTTCAGGTGTTCATCTAACGCAACAATGCCAATGGCTTTATTTTTAAAATGCACTTTTCCGTAAATGCCTTTGCCGCCGGAAGGATTGAGTACCTGGTATTCGGTTACCGTAATCCAGTTGTTGTCGTACTTCTCTTCACCTGATAGTGTTGTCCACGGATTCTTGTGAGCATCGTTAGCCATGAATGTTAATTAAAATTTAGATGAATCAAAACTATGGAAATCTTTTTGTCTCCTCATATTTGCCATTAAGTTTGTGCTATGCTGTTGTCATCTTTTTCTTCCGATCAGATTGAGGCGGGCTGCGATGAGGTTGGTCGTGGTTGCCTGGCTGGCCCTGTGGTGGCGGCAGCGGTTATTCTTCCCAAAAACTATCAGCATGAGTTGTTGAACGACTCAAAAAAACTCACCAGAGAAGAACGCGATCTACTTAATATCGAAATTAAACGCGATGCCCTGGCCTGGGCTATTGCCGAAGTTGATAATGAAGAGATTGATAAAATAAATATTCTGAATGCCTCCTTCAAGGCCATGCACCTTGCGCTTGATAAGCTACCGATGAAACCTGAATTGCTTTTGATTGATGGCAATCGTTTTAAACCTTACCAGGACTTGAAGCACGAATGCGTTATTAAAGGCGATGCGATTTATCTTTCTATAGCTGCCGCTTCTGTTTTAGCAAAAACATTTCGTGATGAATTGATGGCTTCTTTGGCGGAACAATATCCTGGCTATGGATGGATTACCAATGTGGGCTATCCCACCGATGAGCATCGGGATGGAATAAAAAAACTGGGTATTACGCCACTTCATCGCAAATCATTCAGGCTACTGCCCGAACAATTAGAGCTGTTTGAAGAGATATAAGTTGTCTTCGGAAACCCTGGAGGAATGCTTTGCGTGTTAGTGCTAAAACTTGTGGTACTATGATTTACATTTTCAAGCGTCTTCAGGCTGCAAACCGACTGCATGCATTAGTGCTGTTCTTTCTCACTACTACACTATGCGTAACACTTGTTGCCGTGCGCGTTCATTTTACAGAAACCGTTACGTTTGTTTTTTTGATATGGAATATTTTTCTGGCCCTTATTCCGTATGGTGTCAGCACATTGCTGGTTTTAAATCAGCATAGATTTACCAATCGTTGGCTTCTGTTCTTCCCCATAATATTGTGGTTGTTATTTTTTCCAAATGCACCATACATTCTCACTGATCTTTTTCATTTAAAGCACAGAGCGGGCATACCGTACTGGTATGATCTCGGTTTGATTTTATTTTTCGCGTGGAACGGACTCATGCTGGGATTTGCATCGTTGATGGATATTCAAACTATATTAACCAGGCACTTCAATAAAACCATTGGCTGGCTGGTGGCGCTATCATCATTGATTTTAGGAAGCTATGGAATTTACCTGGGACGTTACCTGCGCTGGAATAGCTGGGATATTATCTCATCGCCATTAGGATTGTTGCACGATGTGATCAGACCTTTCTTTCATCCATCAGCTTACCCTAAGACATTTGGTGTTACGTTAATCTTCTCTTTGTTTTTAGTCATCGCTTATCTGATGCTTATTCAAATGGCCAAAGCCTTCAGGAGTACAGATGAAAGATAATCGTTAATAGTGAATAGTCGATAGTCAATAGTCATTGGTCATTAGTAGTTATAATGAATCTCCCAATGACTAACTACCAATGACTAAATAACTAATGACTGATAACTTTTATTGCTGCGTAATCTGCCACTGCTGATTATTACCTCCATTCCACGGCCATTGTATTATGCTGGCGCCATTTGTTGTGGAGCCACCGTTAACATCCAACGCCTCACCACTATTTTTGTTGATGATGCGGTAGTATCCGCTGCCGTTATCAATAATCTGCCAAAGTTGATTGCTGCCTCCACCCCACGTGTATTGAATGATTGCTGCACCATTAGTTTTTGATGCGCCTGTAACATCGGCTACTTTACCGCTATTACGATTGATGAGTCTGTAATATCCGCCACCACTTTCTATAATTTGCCATTGCTGATTATTTCCACCACTCCATGTCCACTGTATAGCGCTTGCACCATCTGCAGTAGAACTTCCATTAATATCCAGAACCTTACCACTATTACGGTTAGTGATTTTATAATAAGCTGAAGGATTGTACGGCCCAACATCTTCTCCCCATCCGTAACGAATTCTGTGAACACCTGAAAGGTTTGTCGTGGTGAGCGTTATATTATTTCCACTTCCACCACGAGTTTGTATAGAATAGGTATCACCATCTCTTAAGCCAGGCCAGTAAACACTGGCAACACCATCTGTTCTGAAAACATTCGTTGATCCTACCAGGTATGCTACTTCATTATCAGATTGAGAGCCAACATAATTTTTTCCGGTAGTCATGGTTGAACCGAATTCAGTTACAACTGTGCGACTGGCATAGCTACCTATCCTGCTTCTCCAATCAGATTCCCAACCGGCAGTAGTTCTGGTTGCCCAATAAGCATAGTTATGTAAAGACAGCAAACAGCTTGTGAAGCGACTGTCTGCTCCAACCTGCGTAACATTTTCTGAATATCCTGTTCCACCTAAAATAATTCTTCCTCTTGGAACACTGGGATAGCGCGAAAGGAATTCAGCATAGAGCGCCGTAAGATTAGTTAATGAATAACCATGTGGTTCATTGAATACTTCAAAATACACATTACTTGTTGAGCCGTATTTGTTTACAACAGCCTGCCACATATTCCAGAAATCTGTTGTGTTGTCAACAAGACCATCGCGTGAAGATGCAGACTCCCAGCAGCCCAAAATCACTTTCATATTTTTACTCACGGCCTGATCTATCGCTCCGGTATAAGCACCCCACCACGATTCTAACACCGAAGAAGGATTGATGGGAAGACGTACAGTATTAACACCCGGCATATTCATTTGAAAACCTGAAAGAATTGCGTTGGCTTTGGCAGAAACAGTAGAGTAGCTATCAGAGCTTGTCAACCCCGATGGGATAACCCATCCGTCAACAAAATTATCTCTACCATCGGCCCAGTTTACGCCGGCGATGGATGCAGCACCCACAGCGTTGCTTGTTGATGTTGGTTTTAGGGAGACTGTCTTTTGGACGTCAGGATCATTTTGGCAATTGACTAAAAAGAGACTGATGAATGCCAGGCATGCTAAAATTTTTAATTTTTTCATAAGCATTAGGTTTAATGATGAGCTTCAAAGGTATTTTTTAGAAAGAGCTGAGGCGGGGGGCGAATTGGCAAACAATGAGGGACGTTTGGATAATATTCAAACGTTTGCAATCATTTTTCAAACGTTTGTTTGTTTTCCTTTATGAATAGAATTCTCTTTAGGAAATTGCTCATCTTTGCCTGGAAGCACGTGCTGATAAATGATTTTTGGTTGATGAAGGCTATAAGCACAAATGTCCCCCACGAATTATTCAAATGACCCCTCCAATACCTTTGTAAAGAATCTGGGTGATGAAAAACAATACAGTATGTTTAACAATCGATTGCTAACGATATTTGGTAATTCAGAAAGGGCAGCTATGGGTGGTTTAAGATTTATATTATTTACTTTTCTTTTCATTTTGCTTGAACCGGTGTTTGCTCAATTCCAGCCCAAAAAGAATTTAATAAAACACTATAATGTAAAAGAAGGCCTTTCGCAGAGCGTAGTAAACAGCATTACACAAGATGACCAATCGCTGATGTGGTTTGCTACTGAAGATGGTTTGAATCGTTTTGATGGATACACGTTCAAAACATTCCGGTATGATCCGGATAACAAAACCAGCATTGCCGATAATTTTGTTCAAAGCATCTTTAAAGATTCAGAAGGAACATTGTGGGTGTCTTCGCGAAAGGGCCTGTTGCAGTTTGATGCTTATGAGGAAGCATTCACATTATACCAGCATGACTTTAAAGGCAATTCGAACTATGCTTACAACGATGTGAGCTTTATCACCGAAGGACAATCTAAAAATCTGTGGATATCGTGGTACGGAACAGGCTTTGCATCTTTTGAGAAACAAACAAAATCATTTAGTGTCTACACGCCGGAAACATTGCCTGGCTTGAACAATGAAAAAACTGTTGCTTTGCTCGAAGATAAATTCGGATTGTTGTGGGTAGGTACGCAGGAGGGAGGCGTGAATGTTTTCCAGGTGAGCAAGGGCAAGGTGGTGAAGAAGGTAAATAACTTTGCCGGCTATAATGAATTTGCTTCAATCAATGTTCACTGCTTTACAGAAGATAAATACGGAAACATCTGGATAGGAACATCAAAAGGACTTGTTGTTTACCTGCGCAATGAAAATAGATTTTTTGCTTTTAATGATCCGGCGTTTTCTGTTGCCAAGGTAAGTATAATCTCTCTGCAGACAGATTCAAATGAAAATTTATGGATTGGTTCGCAAGGCATGGGGTTATATCAACTTGATCTTCGACAATTCAACACACATGCTGTAAAGGATTTCATCTTTGTTCATATAAAAAGTGTTAACGATTATGATCTTTCAAAGCGTACCATCCAATTCATCTATGAAGATAAAGACAAAGATATCTGGATTGGTACGTTTGGCGATGGTGTTTATATGGTAAGCAGCGCTAAAGAGAACTTTGTTAAATTTCAAAAACCACTTTATGAAAATTCAGCTGTAAGCTTTGTTCCGTATTATGGCATGTGTCATGACCAGGATGGAAATTTATGGTTGGGAACTGATGGCAATGGAATTTATAAATCAGATTTGAACGGGCACATCATTGAACATTATGTTGCCGAAGCTGGAAATGGAAAATTAAAAGACAATGCTATTCTGTCTGCATTAAACGATCATTCCGGTCGACTTTGGTTTGGATCTTATTCGCATGGATTATTTCGTTACAATGCAACTTCAAACTCATTTGTAAATTATCATTATAAAAACACTGGCAGACCGGGCGGTAATGATGTGCGGGTAATTTTTGAAGACTCAGAGAATAACATCTGGGTAGGTACTAATCGCGGAGGGCTATGTCTCTTAAATGAGAAAGATAACACATACGAAAACCCTTCGCACTTTAACGGCCCATTATTAGGCGGCGATGTTCGTTCAATAAGCGAAGATAGCAAAGGTAATCTCTGGATTGGATTTTATGGTGATGGTATTTATACCTACAACCTTCACGATAAAAAATGGCGACGACGTTTAGATGATTTAAAAAGTGATATCGCATTTGCTGTTAAAGCCGATGGAAACAATAAGGTTTGGGTAGGAACAGGCGGAGGAGGCTTATGTGTTTTCGATCTTAAAGAAAATAAATTTAAAAGATATACAGAGAAGGATGGATTATCAAACAACACTATCTATGCTGTACTCATTGACAATAATGAAAATGTATGGGTAAGTACAAACTCAGGCGTTTCGAAATTTGATGTAACTAAAAATAAATTCACCAATTACAATACTTCTGATGGATTGCAGGAAGGACAATTCAATCAGGGTTCAGCCTTCTTCAACGAAGTGGGAGGATACATTTGTTTGGGAGGCACATTAGGCTATAATATTTTTTATCCCGACCAGATCAAGAACATATTAAAGAAACCTGACGTTATGCTCTCAGGACTTTCTCTATTTAACAAGCCAATTAAAATCAACGAAAGTGTAGATGGCAATACAATTCTGAACCAGGTAATAAGCCGCACAAAAGAAATTACACTTGAACATGATCAGAATGTTCTCACATTTGAGTTTGTAGGATTAAATTATAGCTATCCCGAAAAAAACAAATACGCATACAAACTGGAAGGCCTTGATGATGATTGGAATTTTGTTGGTAATCAGCGCACAGCCACATATCGATACTTAAGTCCGGGCGACTATACGTTTAAGGTTAAGGCTTCTAATATAGAGAATAACTGGAGCAATGATTTTGCGCAAGTATCCATAAAAATAAAATATCCTTTCTGGCAAACTCCTTTAGCATACGTTCTTTATTTCATTGCATTGGTTGCTATTTCAACTTTTATCTATTCCTTACGGAAGAAGCAGATCATTTTGAGAAAGAGATTAAAAATTGAAAAGAGTCAACGTAAATATGAGCGTCAGCTGGTTCAGCAAAAACTATCCTTCTTTACTGAAATTTCGCACGAGTTCAAAACACCACTAACACTCATGATTGGTCCGCTTGAAGAAATGCTGGCAAAAGAAACCAGCATGACACCCATGGGACGAAAATTAAGAATGGTAAATCGCAATGCACACAAATTATTAAACCTCATCAACAAGCTTTTAGATTATAGAAAAATTGAAAGTGG
>DATCRE010000471.1:0-5421 GCA_036569145.1 Cyclobacteriaceae bacterium | reverse complement strand
GCTGTTCTGTCCGTATACAATGATTGTACAAGCGAATCTGGTGATACTGCAATGGCTGGAGCATTGAGGCCCTCGCCTCGCAATATGATAGTGAAGACTGGATGTAGCGGATCATTCG
Source organism: Cyclobacteriaceae bacterium (assembly GCA_036569145.1). GTDB lineage: Bacteria > Bacteroidota > Bacteroidia > Cytophagales > Cyclobacteriaceae > DATCRE01. Next base: position 5,303 of record DATCRE010000471.1, on the reverse strand, counting down.
TTGCCAGGTGTATGGCTCCTGTAAATGTATCCACTGCTGATGGTGTGAATCTCACATGAACAACGGTATCTCTAAAAGCTGGCGTATACAATGTATCAAGCAAGTCCGACGAAAACTCACTGCCTTCTATACCGGTTTGCCATGTTCTTAGTATTGCAGATCCTGAATTATGAATGTAGATATTTCCATACAGCGTGCCTCCTACAAATACACCTCCGAAATTGATAGTGGTATCAGGCGATACAACAGCAATCGGCAATCCATTATTAATGACATGCAACAACACATCAACTGAAGTTGAATCGTGTGTTGGGTCATTGCTTAGAATAATAAGTCTCCTGGTATAATCGCCAGCAAGCAGGTTGTTTGCATTTAGTGTTAGCGTAACGTTACGTGACTGTCCCTGAGGAATAGTATCATATTCAGGAGAAGGCTGAACAAAGCTGTCGTCAAAATTTGTGATCCGGTATGTCAACGTGCCTTGTCCAGTGTTTGAGATCGTAATACTTTTAGTTGAGCTTTCTGCTGTATGCAGCGTGTCTGAAATAAAGCCCGGTGTTACAGAGATGATTGGTGGAAACTGTGTTGACCGATGTACTACATTTGAAATAACAGAAACATTTCCAAAGAAATCAGTTGACTTGATGGCAAAGTAATATGTTGTAGCCGGTGCTAATCCTGTTACGGTTACTGAATCATGCGCTCCTGCTACTGACGGCAACGGCGGATTAATAACAACTGTAGCCGAATCAAAATTAGAAGCTGTTATCGGGAAGCGTGAGTATCGAATATCATACTCACTTGCCGATCCATTACCTGTATCATGTGGAGCCGTCCATGCGAGTGAAATTGTTGTTACTGTCGATGCGATGGCAGACAAATCTACAATGGAATCAGGAGCAACATGATCATTTTGTTGCAAGGCAGCGAAAGCATTTAAACGGCCTGAACCCAGCAAGCCTTCAAATCCCGGGTTAACAACATTAATGTTATCCGTTGTTTGTGTCAATCTGCCACGCACCATATCCGGTGTAAGACCAGGGCCGCCAAAAGCTGATACGATCAATGCTGCTACACCTGATACGTGCGGTGTTGCCATGGATGTGCCCTGAAAGAATCCATATTGATTATTGCTCAATGTACTTAGCACACCTTGCTGGGAGACTGTATTCGTTTCTCCACCGGGAGCGGCAATATCAACCCAGTCGCCAAAGTTTGAGTACCAGGCTTTTTTATCCATGTGTGTTGTTCCACTAACAGCCAACGTTGGTTGATAGAAACCAGGATAATGTGAGGAGTTATTATCGTCATTTCCGGCAGCAAAAATTACAATGCCACCTTTCATCGGCCCTACTTGGTTGCCTAAACTATCCTTGCCTGCTTCGGCAATGAAGTAATCAATTCCATCTAACACAGCCTGTTCAAAAACGCCGGGTGATGTGTATCCCCAACTGTTCTGTGAAATCACCGCACCATTATCTGCACCGTATACATACGTCTCTGCAAAGCCACCAGAGCCATTAGCACCAAACGCAGCACATGACATGAGTCTTGCGCCATCGCCTGTGCCCGAACCACCTGCAATACCTGCCACACCAATACCATTATTAGTTGTTGCCGCTATAGTCCCTCCTACGTGTGTACCATGTTGATCAGGAGCAATCGTGCCTGAGTTATCACCAAAACCGTAACCATTAATATCATCGACGTAACCATTGCCATCGTCATCAATATTGTTACCGGGTATTTCATGAGTGTTAACCCACATGTTTGCTGCGAGATCGGGGTGATTAACTTGTATGCCACCATCTGTAACAGCAACGATAACTTCTGGTCTTCCTGTTTGAATAGTCCACGCGTGAAATAATTTTATATCGGCACCCGATGTGCCTCCTGTCTGGCCTGTATTATTATAGTGCCATTGACTACCCAGAAACGGATCGTTAGAAGCACCGGATAATGTTGGTGACTGTGCAGGTGGTTGCACTACATGAGGTCCATAGTTTTTGTTTTCAGAACCGATGATAGCTTTCTTAAAGACGGGTTCTGTTTTTTCAATCAGGCTAACTTGTTTAAATGCGCCAAGTGCATCCAATACAGATGATGCCTTATCCATTTGTATTTCATACCAGAGATGAAGCCCATAGCGGCGATGCCTGGCTTCAAATTTTCCGGCTGGTCTGAATACGCGACTGATGGCATTAATCTTAAACTGCTGGCTGATGTTGTCAATGGATTGAATACCCGTTAGAACAATTTTATTGGCATTGGCTTTTAATGATGCGCGCTCCAGTTGAGCCGCCAATTGTTCCGAGACTTTTACCCTGAGCTTTCCCTGCTCAAACGAATCTGTACGCTGAGCAAAACTATTGAACGATAAACATAATGATAATAACAAGGCTGTAATGGACACAAACGCCAACAGCCCTCGAGAGAGGTTGTAGTACTTTAACATGTGAGGATCTATTTAAGTTAATTAAAATTGCTATGGCTGGAGTACAGGCTTCATTCAAATTGCACCAAAGCGATTCTATGTAATGAAGTTAATGAAAAAGAAAAGTAAGACACCAGTACTATTTTTCAGATTCTGATAGGTATTTGAAAATATTTTTGTTTATATTCTTAAGGCACTGTTTTCTGACAGTATGTCTTTAGTTGCACTCTAAGCACTGCTTATAACTTTTATTTGACATTCACGGCGAGGAGTGAATGCAAATGCTTGTCTTAATTCTGTATTTTTACCGAAACAAAAAATTCTTAAATCAAATATGAAAAAAATCCTACTGCTCACACTGATTATCATTTCTGTCGGCGCCTGCAAAACTGACGACGTAAAACCCAAAGACATCACCGCTGTTCAAACACTTGCTTACATTCACGTGTCGTATGGTACTGAGTTTTCTGCCATAACGTTTCCTTCTAAAGTCACCGTAAAATATTCTAATAACACGACGGAAGATGTTGCTGTTTCATTTTCAGCGGGTTCATATTCAGCTACCACGGTTGGAACGTATGTGCTTGATGGAATACTTACACTCACAAATGGTACGACCAACAGTATGGGATTAAAAGCTACGGCGCATGTTGTAGTAGATCCGGTTCAGTTAAAGACTATTTCGCAGGAAAGTAATTTGCTCTATGAATATTTCTATGATACGTTGAATCGTTTAGATCACTTTACTATTGCTGCGAGCAACACTTCGTATTACTACTCGTATGATGCGAATAACAAAGTCACTCAACGCGTACGTAAACTGGCTGGTAATGACTACCCTGAAAAGTATACTTATAATGGAGATGAACTGACCAAGATCGAATTTTACTATGGTAATAACATTCTTGACCAGACACATACCTACACATACACATCAGGAAAAATATCTGGCTATGACAACTCCGACAAAAGCGTAGTTGGATTGAAATACAGAAACTACGAGTATGATGTTGATGGAAATGTAAGCAAGGTTTCTTTTGATAGCGGCAACCCCTGGAACTATACTTACCTGACCGATAAAAAATTCCCTACTCCTCTTATCCTGGATCCTGCTGATCCACAGAACCAGGTGGATAATCCTATTACTACATTCACGTATGTAACGCTAAGCAGCTACACTTCAGAATATACATACAATGCCTGGGGCTATCCAACGAAGGAAGTACGCACCTACCCTGGCGATAGTGATAAGAAGATTAACTTTTATTATACGTATTGATGGTTATATGATAGTTAAAAAGTTAATCGTTATCCGTTAATAGTAGTTGGTCATTGGTAGATTAGTTATAGTAGTTCAAAGTTCCATGTTCAAAGTTGCATCTAAACCTTGAACATGGAACTTTGAACATTTCACCAGCAATCGTACCTCGTCAATCTAGAAATCGTAAATAATTATCAAGCATATAACGATTAACTTTTAACCGATAACGATTAACGGATACTAAATAAAGAAAGGGCAAAGAGCCAGAAATAAAATTGCAATCAGTGTAAGTACCAACACAGTAATTCGGGTGTTGGGTGGAACGGGTTCACTATGCAGGCAACTGGAAAACAGCCTTACATAATTCTCAATAATTTGTTTCATGACAACGTCATTTTTCAGCCGGACGAAAATAGCAAAGGATTTTAGTGCAAAAAATCAAACCTTATTTTTTGGTTGTGTTAAAAATTGAGATTTGAATTAGGTTCTTTAACAATCGAAAAAGGTTTCAGATCACTAAAATTATTGCTTCCATGCATTTTATAGCATATTCAACACTATGCAGCGCTTTTACACCATGTTGCTCCTGTAATACATTCCTGAAAAAATCATTTACACAGCTGTGAACATGATTTTCATGGTTGTGAATGGCCTTTGCACAGTTGTACAAGGCCGTGCATAGCTGTGAATGACTCGTACACGATCGTGAATATACTTTTCACAGCTGTGAATGACTCATTCAACGCTGTGTATAGGTCATGTCATGCAAAAAAACGTGATGCAGTGTCGTGAAATTGATTTTCACAGCCGTGAACAGGTCATTCACGACTGTGAATATGTCATTCACAGCGTTGAAAATGATTTTCATCGTCGTGAATAAGGAATACATAGCTGTGAAAATGATTTTCACGACAGTGAAAATCAAAAATCACGTTTCACAGGTGGACTTTCTCTGCAGACTGCATGCCCTCACCTCTCGAAGAACTTAAAAGTTCCGCGCTAGAATAGGGGAACGGGTTCACTATGCAAGCAACTGGAAAACAGTCTTACATAATTCTCAATAATTTGTTTCATGACAACGTCATTTTTCAGCGGACGAAAATAGTAAAGGATTTTAGTGCAAAAAATCAAACCTTATTTTTTGGCAGGCCCAAGCTATTTATGATCTCAGATTTACGAAGTACGATTGACTATCTATTTACGATCTCCCTCATCTCGCGCGGAACTTAGTTCCGTGCGCTCTAAAAAATACAAACAAAATAGAAATCTATGTTGCGGAACTTAGTTCCGCAGTTCACTAATTCATCAATTCAATAAGATACAGTTCCGGAACAAAGTTCCAGTTAACACAACTCTATACTTATAAAGTTTTTAACAGACGCACGGAACTAAGTTCCGCGCGAGAACAAGGGACTATTAACGGATAACGATTAACTTTTAACCATTACCCTCATCTCGCGCGGAACTTAGTTCCGTGCGCTCTATAAAACTATGAACAGAATAGAAACCTAAGTCGCGGAACTTAGTTCCGCTTACTCATCACTAATCCATGAACTCAATCTCAAGTAATCCTTTCGTTCCGGCGTAATCGCGGGCACTGCTGTAAAG
>DATCRE010000470.1:0-18515 GCA_036569145.1 Cyclobacteriaceae bacterium | reverse complement strand
GATGTAATGGTGTCCTTCCCTTCAAAGGTCATTGGCGCTCCACTGAACACAAGAATAATGGCTACTACAAAAGAAATGGGTAACAATATGCGAGTGCATGATTTCAAAAAATAGTCATAAAAATTACCGAGGCTTGTAGATGATTTCTCACGAAGTGCATTAAATAAAACTGCTGACGCGGCCATACCTGCTCCGGCACTTACAAATTGATAAAGCATCAACGTAAGCTGACCAAAATACGAAACACCAGATTCACCAGAGTAATGTTGCAGGTTGGTGTTTGTAACAAAGCTGATTGTTGTATTGAACGCAAGGTCAGCTGTCATGGAAAGATTTCCATCCGGATTTAATGGAAGCCAGCCCTGGTTCATGAGTACGAACATTCCATACACAAACCAAACAATGTTAATAGTAAGCAACACTTTTAAATGTTGTTGCCACGTCATCTCTTTTGTTGAATCGATCTGGCTAATCTTATACAATATTTTTTCAAGTGGATTAAAGACCGGATCAAGAAATGTTTTTTCGCCGAGGTAAACTTTGGCAATGTATTTTCCAAGTGGATAAGCAAGTGCAATAGTGAAAAGGAAAATAAAAATGATACCAGCAATTTCAGTATTCATATCTTAAAATTTTTCAGGTTTAACGAGTACATAGCACAGGTATAGAAATACCAGGACGGAGATGATTAATAAGATGATCATACATTTATATGTTTTCGAAGTAGTCAATTGATTTAAAGAATAGCGCGAAGCAAACTACCGTTGCCACTATCAACATCAGCGTCATCATATTAGTATTGGTTTAAAGTTGAGAGCTGTTTGGCAACAGCTATGCCTGAAAATTCAAAATATTAATTATCAGGAGATTAGCTTGCCGATGCACAATCGTACCCTACAGATTCCGTAGGGTGTTTACAAGAATTGAAGGGTTGATGAGATTGATGGGGATTCAGAATTGGTGTAGAAGTATAAAGAGAATACTAAGACAAGACCCTATGCTAAATTATAGTCTTTTATTTTTTGATATAGTGTTGTAAGACTTATTCCTAAAAGTTTAGCGGTTTGTGTTTTGTTTCCATTGGCATAGGCTAAGACTTTTATAATATGTTTTTTCTCAACGTGAGTGAGATCAAATGAATTTCCTTCCTCATCAAGATTAAAGTCAGAAGGAAGAATTGAAGGTTCGAGAGACTGATCAGTAAGGATAACACTTCGCTCAATAACATTTTTCAACTCTCGTATATTACCTTTCCACGAATGACTTTGTAATGCTTTCAGAAATCCATCAGTAATCACTGGTTCTTTTTTATTTGTTTTCAGCGAAAATTGTTTTACAAAATATTTTGCTAAAAGTGCAATATCGTCTTTTCTATCCCGAAGTGATGGTAACGAAATTGTAAAGACTGAAAGCCTGTAAAAAAGATCTTTTCTAAAATTTCCATTCTCAGATTCTTTCTCAAGATTTCGGTTTGTCGCCGCTATAAAGCGAACGTTAACTTTTCTGGGCTTGCTATCTCCCACCCGATAAAATTCACCAGCTTCTAATACTCTCAAAAGTTTTGCCTGGAGATCAATGTTCATCTCGCCCACTTCATCAAGGAATAACGTACCCTCGTGTGCTTCTTCGAGATAACCCTTTTTAGATTTTGTTGCACCTGTAAACGCGCCTTCAACATAGCCAAAGAGCTCACTCTCTAACAAGTCTTTTGGAAAAGCGCTGCAGTTCAAAGCAATAAATGATTTTCCCTTTCGCGGACTTTCATAATGAATAGCTTCGGCAAATACTTCTTTTCCTGTTCCTGTTTCGCCCAATAGTAGAACAGTTGTTGGTGTCGCTGCTACTTTTCGGGCAAGATCTACACATTGCTGAAGTTGTTTATTATTACCCAACACATTTCCAAGTCCGAATTTTTGTGAAAGTTTTGATTCTAAGATAAAGATCTTTTGCTGGAGCTGAGCTTTTTCAGAAGCTTTCGTTAACAACGGAATAATTTTCTCCTGGTGTTGTCCTTTCGTCAGATAATCGAAGGCTCCGTTTTTAATTGCTTTTACACCATCTTCAATCGTACCATACGCGGTCAATACAATAACTTCTGTTGCCGGATAATCCTGCTTAATTTTTAAGGTAAGGTCAACACCATTTCCATCGGGGAGTTTTACATCTGAGATAACTACGTGAATGGTTTCTTTGGCCAGTTGCTTCAATCCTTCTTTTATTGAACCGGATTGATAAACCTGGTATCCTTCAAGCTCAATAATGCGAGCCATTAACTTTCTAAGATTTTCTTCGTCGTCAATAATAAGGACGTTGGCATGATTGGTCATCGGGTAAAGTTATACCAGGAAAGCATACGATGAACATGCCCAACAATAAAAAACTGACAAATAAAAAAAACCGCTAAGGACTAAATGCTCAAAGCGGTTTTTTAGAAAAGTCAACTATTTAATTACTTCCTTCATTTGTTTTCAAACCCCAAACTTCAAGATGAGCTTTTTTATCTTTTGCATTTGGTAAGGTCTTATAAACAAATGAAATTTTCTTAATGGCACGTTCGCCTCCGTTTAAATCTACCTGACGGCTGTCACCAGGAGCGTTAACATGAGAATTAATATTAACGATTTGATTATCTCCACTTTCATAGAAAATTTCTGCTGATACCAAGTCAATAGATTCATCCAGTACTTTGAACTTAATAGCGGCAAACTTATCAGCTCCAACAACAGAAATTTCATCCTTTTCTTTTTTAAAGTCTATTGTTGTTTCACCTAGCTTATGCCAGCCTGTCTTGTCGCTTATAACAACTGAAGGAGTCTGCGCGAAAGCAACTCCTGATGCGCCTGCAAATGCAAGCATCATAATCATTACTAACTTTTTCATTTTTCTAATTTTAGTTTGATAGATATTGTTTTCTACACCACCCTGCATAAATATGCCATTTTTAAAAATGATGATTTAAGCGGTGTTGATAAATAGTTACCAATGAAAACTGTGGAATTTTTAATACACGGTGAATACGTTATTACTCAAATTTCCAGGCCACTGTCTATGGCTTGGAGCAATTACAACGCTCAGGTATACAATTCTACGAAACACAGTCTGGAATTATAATTGAATAAAAAAGTTGTGGTTTAACTAAAGGGGATCCGGCCAACGTAAAAAAGTAGAATTAATTGCAAGCGTGGAAAGTATTCTACAATCTCCATCTACAGTTTTCGATTTTTAGATGAAAATAATTTCACTATTCTAAATACAAATCATGGCCCGATTCTTGGATATCAAATTAGGAATTCATGGTTTAAATAATCTTTTATGAATAGTGTCTCCGCATCAACACTCTCCACCAATGGCATTATTAACCTGATCGGTGGGGTACGAAAACACCTGATCGAAGAATTTCTTCATGACGATCAGTTATCAACTTATTATAAGGAACAATTCAAAAAAGAAATTACAGACATTAAGAAGAAATTTCTAAAACAAGAGCTTACTGAGCTTTTAGTTACTCCTCTTGATTTGGTGCACTATTCTAAACTCATTAAGGAAATCAAGGAAACGAATAAGACTTCCATTGTAAAACAAAACAGCTCGATCTTTTACCAGGAGCTGCTTACCGTTTTTAACAAATATGTGATTTAAACAAAGTTGTAGACTAAGCTAAATGCAATTGCACCGTCTTTAAAAGCAAACCTCGCGTAACAGATACTTGACGATGGGTAAGCGACATACGTCGGAAGCGCAAATCAATGTCATCTAACAATTGAAAGGCTGATGAAATTCGGACAGCCTGAATTTTATCAAAATTGGTTTTAGCAATCAATTCAGTAATGAGAAGAAAATTTGAATTGATTACACTCATGTCTACATGATCATCTTCTTGTAGCGTTTTGAAAATAATTTCCAATGATGCCATAATCTCATTCATAGCCACCGATTCCTCCTGACAAAATTGCTTTTTGAACATCACATTATTTAAAACTCTGCATTAATAAAACATTAAAGTATTCAAATTTATTTTACACCAGGCTAAAAATTTGCATGAAACGCCCTATCAATTTAACCAGTTGATAAAGAGTACCGGAAATATTAGGTACAACAAGAGCGCAAGAATAACATTACTTCTACATGAAATTAATTTTATTCAAAGCTTGAAACCTTACCATTTATAGTAACGTTGTATAAGGCATTGAAAAAAAACAAAATGAAAGAAGTCCATTCCATAAAAAGAAAATCTTCGCAACACATGCGTTGTAAAAATTATGGACTGCCTGGACAAATGTTATAGTATAAGAATGAATCAGAATACATAACCATAAGCTCCGGGTCACAAAGCCGGAGCTTTTTTTATGTCGATGTACCCAAGTGGCTGAAGGGGTCAGTCTGCAAAACTGACATTCGTGGGTTCGAATCCCACCATTGACTCAGATCCAGTCGCTCTGTTATGCAGAGCAACCTGTACACGTAGTGCAGGCGATGGCTGGATTACGAAATTTAGATGTTGGTTATCAGTCTATAGTCCATGGACTATAGACTGATAACTATTAACTTTTAACCGACACCTTACTCAGGATAGTACGATCAATATAAAACGTACCGAAAGGAATAAAGCTTGTCAAAACTACCTTCCAGGTTACTTCAGTGAATTTCCATTTATATTCTATTCCACAACACTGATGGCGTTGATGACAAAGAATATAAACAACACACCATGCACCGGGCCAATTGATTTTACTAACACCGGATTGCCAAGCATGTATTTCACAGGCATAGCAACAAAAATTAAAATTATCAAAGATAGTCCTTCTAATATGCCAAGAAGACGAAGGCGGCCAATGTTGGTGTTGAAGAATTTTATCATATTAAAATGTTTTTAACTGATCTTACAAATGAGAATCGTGAATATAGCGAGTAGCTATTGAAAGCCAATCACACATGGTGTTATAATGATTTTAAGTCAGAATAGTTTATTAGCGTAGCGTTTTTACAAACAAAGAAAGTATCTTAATGACATGGTGAATAAAGTTATTAAAATCCTTTTTAGTCTGCCCTTTGTCGTAATGTTAATTGGAATGGTAATGATCAATTTCAAATTATACTTCAATCCAGAAGTAAAAGTGATTGGTCGCGACACTGTAAACAACGGTTTAATAAAAGAACTTCACGGATTAAAAGCATCTCTAAAGAATAATGCTGATAAAGATATGCAGGCATTATATCCTGAAGGATATATCTTCATGAACGCTATGTATAGCCTCGCATGGTGCAATGTCATCGGGAGAATCGATCGCAAATCAGAATTATTTACAGAGGGCACCCAAGAAATTAATATTGCTTATCACAAAATAAATTCAGGCATTGGTCGCGCACCTTTCGATCCGATCTTGCCAATTCCTTATGGTGCTTTCTATATCGGCTGGAGTTCATACGTGCTGGGAAAAAAGTTAAGCCTTGAACCTGTTGAGCAACGTAATAAAAGCGAAGTGAAGCTATTCAAGTATCAATGCAAGATAATTGCAGAAGCTATAAAAAATCATTTCTATCCAACCAGTTATCGAGGACAAGCCTGGCCAGCCGATGCCGTAGTATGTCTTGCGTCATTATCATTACATGACAAAATTTTTGCAGCCCAATATTCATATAACATTAAAAACTGGTTGACACATGTAAAAGCAACTCTTGATTCTGCTAAAATGATTCCTCACTCCGTATATGCCAGCAGTGGAAAACCTCTTGAAGCTTCGCGTGGTTCATCATTAAGTTTAATGCTAATCTTCCTGAAAGAAATTGATACCGATTTTGCAGCGCAGCAATATCTGCTTTACAAAAAACATTTTGTTGATACACGACTGGGCCTTCTGGGAATACGTGAATATCGCATAGGCGATTATGGAATTGGAGATGTTGATTCTGGCCCGGTGATTTTTCAAATGGGCTCATCGGCTACTATTGTCGGAATGGGAACAACATCTGTGTATGGCGATTTCAAAACCAGTGCGGCTATACGTAATGCTATCGAGGCTTTTGGTTTTCCAACTGAAAATAAGAATGATGAGAAATGTTATCTTTTCAACACACTACCTATAGCCGACTCATTTATAGCTTGGGCTCATAGCTTTGACAAGCATTCCATCAAGAATGAAAGCAGTTTTATGATATTTCATTTCTATAGCATGGGCATGATGGTGGTGTTATTACTCATTGTGTGGTATATATGGAAACCTTCAAAACCATCATCCATAAAATCATTGCATGTGCCATGGTAAACACTCAAGATGAGTGAGTATCAATTCTTAAAAAAAGCTTAATAAGCTCCATCATTTCACCTGCACATTCCAATCAAAAACCTATAATGCGATTTAGGGTACAATGCTTTTTAAAGTATTGGCGTATTTATGCTAAACAATTTCACCTATGAAAAATATCTTTTTTAAAATTACAGCACTTGTTATTGTAGCAGGTGTCATGGTTCGTTGTAGTGACAATGGGGTAACTTCATCAAGTTCGGCAACAGGCAGTTCGTCATCATCCCTTCTTGATGTAGCACAAACTTCGGGGCAGCTTGCAAGCGGATCAACGTTTACCATTAGTGAAAGCAGTACAGACAGCACCAGCACTCACTCCGGACATCATGGATTTGGAAAACACAAAGGCAAACCGGCACTGCTTGATGGTCTTGGATTGCTCGCACCAACAGATGAAATCCTTGCGTTGATTGATGCTGAAAGTGCAAGTGATTTCAGAGGACTTCGTATTTCTAAAAACGGTGGCGCCACGATTACTAATTATGATGCTGATGGCAATGTTGTTACTCTTTCGCAACCAAGCAGTGACGGACCGCAGGGATGCAGCTTTAGCGGTCATCAATTTCCAATATATGATTCATTGCTCTCAACCATTGTTAAAACTGTTATTGATTATGGAACTGGTGTTACATACAAGCATGACACCATCAGCATAACGCGCTCGGGTACAATTACAATTGTCCGCTCAAGCAGTGGTTCTACAAAAACAGAAATCACAACATTTGAAAATTATGTTGTGAACGGAATAACAATTGAAGGCACAAAAACAAGAATCAGTACTTTTGATAGTTCGACCGGAGTGGGTGTATCTAAAACTACTGTAAGCGATGGAAAAATAACATTATCGGATGGCACTGTAACAACATGGACAAGTGATAAAACAAGAACATCTACCATCACACTTGATTCTTTAACCAACAGACCATCAAGCGGAACAATAGTAACAGAAGCTAACACAAGTGTTATCACTGCTGGCGGCACCGTTATCTATTCTAATTCAACCACAACACCACTCACAGAAAATATTGCCTGTGACAGAGAAAGACATGGCCCTGTAAGTGGCACACTAGAAACACACTATCGCGACAATAGTATTACTGTAAGCTTTGGCGATGGAACGTGCAGCAATCGCACTATCACAATAACGATAAACGGCGTAACTACAACAAAAACAATTGGTGGTTAGTGAGGGGGCATCAGCTTACTGATGCGTGTTTTGGGCCTCTGTCATATTTTTTACAGAGGCCTTTTTTATTGCCCATTTTTTAATAGAGCATAATTTAATTATAGCTTATCTTGCTGTAAAAAATAATTATGCTCAATTCTGCTACACTGAAAAAGAACCCCAACCTGTTTGTTTTCCTTCCTGTTTTTTATGTAGTATGGTCAGATGCAGTACTAACGCCAAGTGAGATTGTCTCCTTGCAACGTTTAATTGAAAGTCAACAGTGGCTTAATGCTGATGAGAAAAAATTATTGCTCGAACAAATTGATCCATCAGCACCTCCTTCGCCTGATAAATTCAAAGCCTGGCTAACTGAAATCAAAAGTGTATTAGATACTTTATCTCCCGAAAAACATAATAGCCTCATTGATATTGGCATTGCATTAGCGCAGCATCACCTCACAACGAAATCCGATATATTAAATCAAGCCAGAGAATCTCTTCACTCTATAGAAGATAACCTGGGACTGATTAGCAGCGAATCAGTATTTCACTTCTCACCCGAGAGCAGAAAAACAATCACGCAGCATCATCGCACACAAAATACATTCTCTGTTGAAACGCTCACTGATATTTTAGACGGACAGCATGCGGGCATCATCAATAAAGTAAAAACACTTTTGTCAGATCCAACCTTCCGGTATATAGATTCTGATAATCTTGCTGCCAATCGCGAACAGGTTTTAGCATGGTGTCATCACCTGGCAAAACAAGGCCTGGGATCTATGGCATATCCTAAAGAATATGGTGGCAGTGGAGACATGGCTTCTTACTTCGCCATTATGGAAGCATTGAGTTATCATGACTTAAGTCTTGTTATAAAATTTGGCGTACAGTTCGGCTTGTTCGGCATGAGTGTTTATTTTCTGGGAACAGAAAAGCATCATCGCACCTATCTGAAAAATATTGGCACGCTCGAACTGCCTGGTTGCTTTGCTATGACAGAAACAGGGCATGGCTCTAACGTTCGGGGCATTGAAACAACGGCTACCTATAATCATTCAAACAAAACCTTTACTATTCATACACCCTCGTTTCAAGCACAAAAAGAATTTATCGGAAATGCAGCATGTCATGGACAAATGGCAACTGTATTTGCCAAGCTTATTGTCGATGGAAAAGATTATGGTGTTAGTGCTTTCCTCGTTCCTTTACGGGATAAAAAGGGAAATATAAATTCCGGTATCACCATAGAAGACTGTGGCCGTAAGATGGGATTGAACGGTGTTGATAATGGAAAAATTAAATTCAACAATGTTGTTATACCTTACGACAATTTACTGGATCGTTTTGCACAGATAACTCCTGAAGGAAAATTTGCCAGTCCAATAGCCAGCGACAACAGACGTTTCTTTACCATGCTTGGCACTTTAGTCGGCGGACGAATTGGCATACCACGCTCTGGTCTCAGTGCAGCTAAATCAGGACTCACCATAGCCATACGCTACGCCGACACCCGAAAACAATTTGGTCCTGAAGGTGGTGCAGAAGTACCCATTCTTAATTACAGAACACATCAACGCAGGCTCATGCCGTTGCTTGCAAATGCCTATGCATTACACTTCGCATTAAATTATCTTACCAATCGTTTTCTCACACGAACTGAAGAAGACATGCAGGAGATTGAGGCACTGGCTGCTGGCCTCAAAGCATTTTCAACCTGGAACACAACGCATACCTTACAAGAGTGTCGTGAGTGTTGTGGCGGCAAAGGCTACCTGGCCGAAAACAGAATCAGTGCACTTAAAAATGATTCAGAAATCTACACCACTTTCGAAGGCGACAACACTGTGCTGATGCAACTGGTGGCCAAGAGTAGGCTTACAGAATTCAAGCAGGAATTCAGCAACATGAATATATTTGGAATTTTAAATTATGTGGCTGACCAGGCACGCACATCACTTACAGAAATGAATCCACTCATTGTCCGCAATACAGATGATGAACACTTATTGAGTTTTGAACTTTTATTAAACGCATTTAAATATCGGGAGCGAGATATTCTTACTTCGGCAGCCAAGCGTTTAAAACGTCACATCACAAGCGGAATGGATTCGTTCGATGCATTCAATGTAGTGCAGCATCATCTGGTACAAGTTGCCTTTGCCTATGTTGAACGAATTGTTCTTGAGCAATTCATTAAACAAGTAGAGATAACAAAAGATGCAGATTGTAAAGCCATCCTGAAAAAACTATGTCAGCTATTCGCATTATCACAGATCGACAATAACAAAGGCTGGTATTTAGAAAATGGTTACATGGAAGGTGTGAAGACAAAAGCCATCCGTAAACTTGTCAATCAACTAAGTTGGGAGATCAGGCAAGAAGCAGTACCATTAGTTGATGCTTTTAACATACCTGACAGTTGTCTGGCGGCACCTATAGCAGCTGGAAAAGTGGTTGATGGTAAGCAGTCATGAGTCTCAATAGGAAATTGCAAAAAGAAGTATTATGTTATAAATCATTTATAGTTTCAAAAATACCTTAAAGGTGGTTCCGACATTTACGTTACTTTCAACTTCAATCTTTCCACCTAAGGCTGATATTTGAGCCTTTGCCAAATAAAGACCCAAGCCTTTACCTTCAATGTGTAAGTGGAATCTCCCATAAAGTGTAAAGAGCTTATCTTTGCATTTTTGCAAATCGATACCCAAACCATTATCAGTGATTATAAGACAAAGATACCCACACGTATCTATGGCGGTTATCTTAATAAAGGGATTTCGATCAGGATGTCGGAATTTAATGCTGTTGCTTAATAAAGAATATATAATGTTATCAAGATAACTTCTGGAAGTAGTGATCAATCTGTTTTCAGGAAGGTCGATTTGAATAGTAGCGCAAGTATCATTGATTTCCTTTTCCAGATTTGAAATTACTTTGTTGACCTTTTTCTTCAGATTAATTTCCTCAAGTTGATTCGATGAATTTTTAATTTCCAAAATTTGGTTAAGATCCCTGATTACCGAATCGATCTCTTGTGCAGTAAAAGCCAGCTTATCTGTAATAGTTTTTATTTCGTCTGGATCAGTAGTCATTTTTAAAACGATGCCCAGTCCTAATATTCTCGCAACAGGTCCTCTTAGATTATGAGCAGTGACAAATGCAAATTTGTCGAACTGGTTGTTGTACTCTACGAGCTCTTTCGTTCTTTTTTGGACTTCTTCTTCGAGCGTTTCATTTCTGTTTTTTATTTCTACATTTTGGCTTTCAATTGTAATTTTTGCATCATGAAGTTGATGATTTTGCTCTGCCAGTAAATTACTTTGCGTCAGTAGCTCTTCATTTGCGTTAACCAGCTCTTTAGTTTTTTCCCTAACAATTTCCTCTAATACTTTCTTCTGCTTTTTTATTCTTATCAGGTTAAGCTGTACAACAATGTAAACCAGAATGACAAAGGCGATTACATATACTATATAAGCCAGCCATGTTCTATACCAGGGTGGGTTAATATGAAAGGAAAAAGAAACTGGTTCGCTAACAACGTTATATATATTTTTTGCTCGTACATAAAACGTGTAATCTCCTTCTGGCAAATTGGTAAAAAATGCTTCCCTGGCTAGTGTCCAGTCTGACCATTTATCTTCAAAACCATCCATCTTGTATTGGTACTGAATCTTTTTATTCTCTTCCAGGAAAGAACAGAGAAATTCAAATCTGAAATTATTGAAGGCAAAGGGAAGCGTATGAACAGAATCCTTTGATGCACTTCGATAGATTAAAGAATCACTGGCCCAAACCTTTTGTATGGATAATTGTATTGAATCATTGTAGAAGACTTTTTGATATGGGTTGTAGCTGATAATTTTTTGATTATTCCCTATCCATATTTCTCCGGAGTTTGTGACCAGCAAAGGTGCATCTACATCAACTCGTGTATTATTAAAGTCAGAGGCTATTTTATTGAATGGAGTTAATAAGAGCCTGAAGCTGCCATCAGTCTGTTTTTTTAATGTTCCCGCCGTTTCCTTTCCTTGAGGCAGCGCTGCCCAGAAATATATATCGCCTTCAGCATTTTCAGTAAGGGAGTAAATGCAAAGCCCTTTCCCTAATGCCTTTCTGTATTTCTCGTCAGGTTCAAACCTATTATTGCTCGCATTGTAACTGTATATCCCATCAGCAGTAGCCGCAACAACTTGCCCTCCTAAACGATAAATCCTGTTGTTACTGTTCGATGGTAATCCGTTAGCTTCACTATAGGATGTTGTGGAGATAACTGAATCCATTGTCTCATTCAATACTATTTTCCAAATACCTTCCCTCATATTGCTAACCCAGATATTTCCGCCTTCGTCTTCTTGCATGAAGTGTATCTCCGTTTTGAATCCATGGACTTTTTTCTTCAACCATTCATGTCCTTTTTGCTGTAAAAGCCAGAGCCCATCAAGTGTACCCATGAGCATGCATTCCGGATGCTGCTTTAGCTCACATAAGGCTAGTACTAATGGATGCTCCACAATCCTAGTTACCTTTTTTCCCTCAAGCTTTAATACACCAAATTCATTGGATGCATAAAGTTTACTATGGAAATTGAAAAAGTTCCAGGTAATACCCTCGCTTTGCGAAAGTCGTGTAAAATTGTGCTGGTCTTCCTGGTATAAAATGCCCCTGGGGGTTCCTACATACTGATGATTCCCGTTTTTTCCGAGAGATACGATTACACCCTCTAAACCATTTTTGTTGTCATAGAAGGAAAGAGGTGAACTGGTTATGACTTGCGTGATATTCGAACCCGTGTTTATCCAAAGATTGTGTTGCCTGTCTTCAAATAGAAACCCCCAATAAGGTGGAGAGTCAATCTCAAGGCGATTCAGCAATTTCCCGTTGCTATTGAAGAAGAGAACTGCCGTTCCGATACTGATTATAATATTGCCGTTGGCCAGAGTTTGCATATTGTCGACTGGCAGATTTTTTAGATTCCGGTTGAGTTCCTCTGAAAATAGGTGACATTGCTTGTGCTTTTTATCGACATACCAAACTTGATTTTGATCATCGAGCATTAAATAACCGTCAACTGAGTAATTTCGAAACTTCCTTGGATTCATTTTCCCAAAATAAAGATCAGGCTCCAGGCCATGATTCTTATACTTCAATAACCTGTTACCTTTTAAAATATATAGCTCATTATTAGTTACGAATATTCCGTTGGCATTAATATTCAGGATTTCGAATCCATCGTTTCCATATATGTAGATGTGATTCCTTGCCAGGAAAAAGATCTTATCCTTAAAGGCTTTGATCTGAAAAATATCCAGGTCTTGCCGGATTGAATCAGGGAGTTTTAAAAGTAAAGATTGATATTCGTAATTTCCACGGATTCCCCTGGCGAAATAACCGAGGTCATCTGAGGATGTCGTGTAAATTTTATCAGCAGAGTCAATTTCAATCGCATAAACAGGCCCTTTACTGGGCAATGAAATCAAGTTCCATTTCACACCATCGGACCGAAGAACACCGTCTGAATTAGCGACATAAATAACACCTTGAGTGTCTTGTTTAAAGCCCCAATTCTGGCTGGCCCCCTGGTAAACTTCAACAGGGTAATTCTGAATAAAGGGTTGCTGTCCCCAGGCAATGAAACAGTTTAAAAAAAGCAAGCATGAAATTCTCAGATAATGCATAGATTATTTCTAATTAAGGGTAGCTTATCTTATTTGCATAATCGTAAAAACAATAAGGGTTTTCTGCTTCAAATTTCTTGTATCCATGTTGGAGACTAGAATACAGTGGATAAACATTCTTGTGCAAGAATGTAAAATTAAATAGATGTTGATGTCCGGTTTGATGGGAGTAAACAGCTACTGTATATACTTAGAACAACATCAGTACTTTTACTGATACCTATGAGGTGTCGGTTTATGAAGTTATTATAAAGATTAGAGGAAGGTAGAGATAGAAGTTCCTCAGGGCTGAGTAGCCCAGCAAATTTGAATGTTCTAAAGTAATCTAACCCGAAGCAATGAGATTACCTGGAGAGGGATATATAACGTTCCCTGCACGTGATCAAAAAAAATCTGAAATCTGAAATCTGAAATCTGAAATCTGAAATCTTTTAATTCAAAAATGCGAAGAGACATAACATCTCTCCGCATTTTATAAATCATTCTTTAACTACTAGTAAACAGATAATCAATACAAATAATTAAGTGCAACCTTATCGTCTGTATTAAAAGGCCTGTCGCCACCATCAGTACAAGCTAGCATCCATGACTTAGCAGCATTTGTTGCTGTAGCAGGAGTACCTGGTATCAGGTTAGCACCAATACCACCATCACCTTCATTAGAAGCAGAACCACCACAGCTTATGGCTCTGTTATAATAATCAGTATGACGGAAGCCAATGCAATGACCCATTTCATGTGCCATGATTGTGGCAATACCATTTACTGTTAAGCCATAGGTAGACACCAATATTCTGCTCATTTTAATTGTACCGTAAGGGTCTCCGGAAGAGGTTGGAAATCCTGAAGAACCAAGCACACCACTATTCTCATCAGTTCTAGACAAGGTTGTGTATTTCATGTTAGCACCGGTGCTTGTGGTTACACGTGTGAATGTAAGGCCAAGACCTAGCGCATTATATCTTGATATGGCAACATCCAGAGCAGAGATATAGGTTGAGCTAAATGTACTGGACGACATGTACACTTTAATAGTACGTGGTGTACCTGTTACTAAATTATTGGTAGAGTATTGTTCTACTTCAGGAACGCGAGTGCCAGCTTTCATTTCAGCCAGATCTTTATCTGTCAGATAGATGTCGCCTTCTACGAGGTAGCCATCTTCAAATTTGAAAGGTGCTTTGTTTGTAACGTCGAAACCAAGACTTACAAGCTTGGCTGTTACTTCACTTGAAACTCGCTTGTCGACAGTTGAAGTAGAAGCGTCGTCTGATTGTTGACAAGAAAATTGTGTTGCTGTAAATAATAGCAACATACCAATAAGGCATGATGTTTTTCTCATGATAATAATTTACGTTTAGGTTAATAAAGGTTTTCGCCGTGCACAGCTTGGCATGAAAGTATGCATTCATTTAAAATTGTAAAAACATAAAAACGAAAAACCGGATAAATACCTGTGATATTTTTCTTTTTTACTTTTAAATTGAATGCTTATTAACCTGTAACACCTTAAAAATAAGGTATCGCTGAGAACATGAGAGTGATTTTTTTTCTAGTGACGATGCTATCATGCTCCGGCATGCTTTATTCCCAATCAAAATTATCTCCTAAATTTTATACACCGAATACCAGAGTAGCAAACGATACCAGCATCATACAGTTATCCGTTGGCTATCATGATTTCGAAAGCTTTATTCGTAGTTATAAAAATCGTGTTACAATTCTCCACTCCTATAAGCAAGCCAATGTAAGCCTGATAAAAGCCCGGTATGATATTGCAATAAAAGAGTTTTCACTCGATTCCAATATCATATTTGTTGACATTATACGTGAAGCTACTCCTGAAGCAGGCACTGATTACTTCAACACAGCATTTAATAGAATAAATATGGTTCGCGATCAATTTCCATCGCTAAATGGAATTAATCAGAAGATACTTATTAAAGAACAACGCTTTGACACTACTAATATTGATCTCCAAAACAGATCATTTAAGACAACGCTGGCTTCTGCGACCACATCACAACACGCAACAACCATTGCAACCATGATTGCAGGTGCAGGCAATGCTTCTGAAAAAACAGAAGGCGTGGCTAATCATGCTTTAATTGGCTCGTCTGATTTTGAAAATCTCCTGCCCGATGCTGACGATGTGTTTATTTCCGGAAACATTCACCTGGAGAATCACTCCTATGGTGTTGACGTTGAAAACTATTATGGCAATGAAGCCGCTGCTTATGATCAGCAAGTATATGCCAATCCAACAATACAGCATGTGTTCTCTGCTGGTAACAGTGGTGGCACACTTCCCACAGATGGAACGTACAAAAATATACCTTATGCAAATCTCTCTGGCAATTTTAAACAAGCCAAGAACATTATAACAATTACTTCTGTCGATACATCCTTTACAGTCAACACGCGAAACTCAAAAGGTCCCGCCTATGACGGACGCGTTAAACCAGAGCTCACAGCATTTGGTCAAGACGGCACATCCGATGCTGCTGCAATTGGCACTGGCGTTTGTTCATTGCTGCAACAGCGGTACGAAGAGCTTTACCAGAAATCTCCAACCGTAGCCGAGATCAAAAGTATTTTAATTGCCAGTGCAGATGACGTTGGCCAAGAAGGAATTGATTATTCATCGGGTTATGGTAGTATTAATGCCATACGTGCACTCTCCTTGCTGAATGAAGGAAATATCGCAAACGTTACTGTTAATAAAGATGCCGGATTAACGTTACCTATTAATGTTCCTTCATCCACTCACAAGCTTACTGTGGCTATAACATGGATCGATCCACCGGCAATTCAAAATAGTTCAACAGCACTTGTCAATGATGTTGATGCTGTTTTATCAGATGGAACAACCAATTATTTTCCGTGGACATTGAGTACAAAACCACTGGCAGACTCCCTGAATGCAAAAGCTGTCCGAGGGCCAGACCATCTTAACACTGTTGAATATTTTTCGGTAGACGAACCTTTATCAGGCTCATATCAATTAACGATTACAGCACCTGCGATTGCGGCATCACAGTCTGTAACGGTTGCTTATTGGCTAGAAAAAGAAAAAAGCTTTGAGTGGAATTATCCAACACATGATGATAAACTTCAAGCCCATCAAAAAACTATATTGTTATGGAATGTTCAGCATAAAGATACAGGCACTCTCTCTTTACAACTCAACAATGGTAATTGGCAAACTATCAAAGAAGACATTAATCTTCATACTAATTTTCATTGGCAACCACCCGATACGCTAAGCTGGGCGCGACTAAAAATGAAAATTGATGAACAGGAGTTTGTCAGCGACTCCTTTATGATTTCTCCCAAACCTTCTCTTAACGTAGCTTTTGATTGTGACTCGCAGTTTGCTTTGTCATGGAAGGCAGTACCAGGTGCCGACGCTTATGAAATTTATACATTGGACAATCAATATCTTAAACTGTTCATGTCAGCAACAGATACAACGGTTACACTACTAAAATCAATGGATTATTATTTCACTGTTGCTCCAAAATTTAATACTTCAATTGGCTTAAAGAGCGAGACTATAAACTATAGTAACCAAGGAGCTCTTTGCTATATCAATCTTTTTGATGCGCAACGTTATGAAGATGATCGGATCACACTGCAATTAACATTAAGCTCGCTACTTAACATTGACAGGATCATTATCTACAAAATCATTGCGGGCGATACCACGCAATTAACAAGTGAATCATCCAACAGTTTTGTATTGAATAATACATTGTATGATAAAAACCTGGTGAGTGGTGAGATGCAATATATGGCCGAAGTTGTTTTATCAAATGGAGTGCATATCAAATCAGATATACATTCTGTTTTTATTGAGCAGAAAGGAAAAGTCGTACTCTTTCCTAACCCGATTTATGATGATGAACTGAATGTCTTATCAGAAGGTGAAGGTCTGCGTGTCGTAATCATCAATTTGCTTGGCGATGCATTGATCTCCAGAAATCTGATTTCAACGTTGGATAAAATTGATACAACCTTACTCATACCCGGATTATACATTCTTGAGTTACTTCGAAACAATACAGTGCTCGACAGTAAAAAGTTTTTGAAGTTATAGCCTCACGATTATTTTGTGAGACACGTTATGGATTCCATAATGAGTTTACCCGTCTCCGTCGAAACTGGAACTTCAACAACATTATTGCGGGCTTTATCAATGGTGCTTTTACGGGTTGTTACTTTAATAGATTCAATCTCCCTGGAGAGCAACAACCCAAGCTCTTTCTTATGACCAAAGTCTCCGCCAAAAAACACGGAGAACTCTGCATCACAATTAAAGCCACCGTTGTTTAACATCTCAAGCCTGGTGCCATCTCTGAAAACAATATTCATCTTGTTAGTTTCATCAATACAATCTCCACCGCCAACAACAGCAATAGAAAGAACAATGGTATGCTCCATGGCAAGCAGCGATAAGCTTAACTTATTGTCCTCGTCTTTCTTAATCACAATCTCGTCTTTAATGTTGCTCACATATTCTCCCTTCACAGAATCGAATTGTGTAAGCAGGCGTGAATCACATGGCGACGTTGCCTGGCTTTGAGCAAGAACAATATTTGCATACAGACAAGTGAAAAAGGTGAGGATCGTTTTCATGGCTTAGAGGTTGTTATCTAAGCTACGAACAACAACTTAAATTGCCTACAGAAAAGTTTTTAAGTTTAAATCACGCCAATGTAATTGCCTCTCTTAGAAAATCGTTCATGGGTTTCATTGACTTAGCAAGGGCTACCACGTCTTTAAGAAATTTTTTATCGGCCACTTCTTTGTCAGTAAAAGTGTGAATAACAATGAAGCTCTTCAGTTTCAACCACTCAACATGCGGATGATCTTTGGGGTAGCCTTTCGGCATAGTTTTAAGTTTGTCAGATTGATCGAAATCTCCAAAGTTGGCTTTGAACTTTTTGTCACTTACAATTTTCTTCAATACGTCCGCATTGTAATCTATTTCTTGTCTGATCTTGCTCAGGTTAGTGGCATCAGGCATATAAATTCCGCCGGCAACCATGCTCTTATTACCGGGTTCTATATGAAAATAATATCCTGGTTCCTGCACCAGTTTGCCATTGGGTGAGAAGCCTGCCCCCATGTTGTTTTTGTATGGGCGCTTATCTTTACTGAATCGAACATCGCGGTAAATGCGAAAAGGAAGTTTTTTCGGATCAAGTCCACCAAGACCTTCATCAAACTTTACAAATTCATCCAGTAGCGAAGCGACAGTGTCTTCAAAGGTTGTCTTCGCTTCAAGGTATTTTGATTTATTCTTTTCAAACCACTCACGATTATTATTCTTTGAAAGTGATTTAAGAAAACTGAGAACAAGAG
>DATCRE010000469.1:0-10921 GCA_036569145.1 Cyclobacteriaceae bacterium | reverse complement strand
CTGGATGATTTTTATTTAGGCGGATCAGTTGGTCATGCCGGAGCATTGTACTTTCAAACACCATCCGGATTTGTTAAGAGGCCATATCCTATATTCGATAAAGACTCATTATCAGAAGAAGTAGACGCTGTTTTTTTTGATGCCGATAATGATAAAGATCTTGATTTGTATGTTGTAAGCGGCGGTTCAGAATATACAGCTCAATCCGAATACAACCAGGATTTTCTTTATGAAAACAAAGGTCTTTCCAATGGCTATCCTGTTTATGAAAAAACATTAACAAACCTGCCGCGCTTGTATCAAAGCGGAAGCTGTGTGCGTCCGGCTGACATTGATAATGATGGTGATCTTGATCTCTTTGTAGGCACGCGATCAATTCCTTCATACTATGGATTGCCAGCTGATCAATTTATTTTAGTGAACAACGGACATGGTGTATTTACAGACGGCAGCTCATCCATCGCACCAGCATTCAACAAACTTGGTATGGTAACAGATGCTGCATGGTTTGATTATGATAAGAATGGATTTGTTGATCTCCTCATAGTAGGTGAGTGGATGAGTCCAACAGTTTTTACAAATGATGGAGCACATCTCACCAAACTTGAAACAGTACCAGGTCTGGATAGCTTAAACGGATGGTGGAATACGATTCAATCCGCCGATCTTGATTCTGATGGAGATCTTGATTTTATACTTGGTAATCTCGGTATGAATTCAAAGTTCAAGCCTACAAACAATTCACCTATTAAATTATTTGTAAATGACTTTGATCAGAACGGATCGACCGAGCCAATATTTTCACATTTGATAAATGGAAAGGATTATCCAATGGAGCTTCGACAGGATATGGTGAAACAGATGAGTTCGCTTAAAAAGAAATTCCTGTATTATAAAGATTATGCCAATAAATCCATGACCGATATTTTTGATCCTAAGTTACTAGCGTCCGCAACAACATTGAAATTTAATGAGCCAAGAACTTCAATAGTGTGGAATGATGGAAGTAAGGGATTTCATTTTACACCATTACCTGTTGAAGCTCAGTTCTCACCGGTTTATAGCATTTGCGTCACCGATTTTAATAATGACCAGCAACCAGATATTGTGCTGGGTGGAAATCTGTTTGCTGTAAAGCCCGAAGTAGGACGTTATGATGCACTCCACGGACTCTTACTATTGAATGATGGTAAAAGAAATTTTACGCCATTGCCATCAACACAATCAGGTTTAAAAATTGAAGGTGAGATTCGTAATATAAAAATGATTCATACAAAAGGAGACAAGAAGCTACTTCTGTTTGTAAGGAATAATGATTCAGTTAAATTTTATAAGACTAATTAAGAAGTTAATGAAGTTCAATTTTAAAAACATTTTCGTATGCTTTTTTTTATCGATTCTCTTTTTTACAAACTGCTCTAAAGATGATAATAAAAAATTCAGACTAATCCCTTCAAGCGAATCAGGCATTACATTCAGAAATGAATTGAAGGAAAGTCTTGAATTCAATATTTTCAACTACATGTATTTTTATAATGGAGCCGGTGTAGCGGTAGGCGATGTGAATGGAGACGATTTGCTTGATATCTATTTCACATCAAATCAAAATGCAAACAAACTTTATTTGAACAAAGGAGAATTCAAATTTGATGACATAACAGAACAAGCCGGTGTTGAAGGATTTAAAGGCTGGGCTACAGGCGTTACTATGGCCGACGTGAACAATGATGGAAGGCTTGATATTTATGTTAGCTACGTTGGAGACTATTTAATTTACAAAGGAAGAAATAAGCTTTTCATTAATGAGGGAAATGATGAACAAGGTATTCCTCATTTCAAAGAGCGAGGCATGGAGTTCGGGCTCGACCTGGTTGGTTTTTCCACACAAGCATCTTTTTTTGATTACGATCGTGATGGCGATCTCGATATGTTTATGCTCAACCATTCCCTTCATGAGAATGGTACATTTGCCAAATCGTATTTACGAACAGAAACACATCCACTGGCAGGAGACAAATTACTACAAAATGATAACGGGCGATTTATTGATGTCACCAAGAACTCCGGCATTTACAGTAGTGCCCTTGGATATGGACTCGGTGTAGTAATAAGCGATGTTAACTTGGACGGCTGGCCTGATATTTATGTCGGAAATGATTTTCATGAAAATGATTACCTATACATCAACCAGAAGGACGGTACGTTTAAAGAAGTTCTTGAAAAATCAATGAATCACACCAGCCGTTATACCATGGGGGTTGATTTCGCTGACTTTAATAACGATGCATTTCCTGATTTGATTTCCATGGATATGTTACCTGAAAATCCATTGATACTAAAGGCATCAGCAGCTGAAGATAACTATGACGTTTTTAGTTTTAAGTTAAACTACGGATACAATTATCAATACTCCAGAAACACACTGCAATTAAATAATCATGATGGTACATTTAGTGAGATAGGTTTGTTCGCTGGTGTATCAGCTACAGACTGGAGTTGGTCTACTTTATTTTCAGATTTCGATTTGGATGGACGTAAAGATATTTTTGTTGCTAACGGTATTGTAAGACGTTCCAACGATCTAGACTACATCAACTTTATTTCAGTCGACTCTATTCAAATGAAAATGAAATTTCAAATGACGAAGAAAGAGTTGACTTATTTGAACATGATGCCCAATGTAAAGATGTCAAACTATCTTTATGTTAATAATGGTGATTCAACATTCACTAATAAATCATCTGAGTGGGGGCTTGATAAACTTTCATATTCAAATGGTGCGGCCTATGCGGATTTTGATAATGATGGTGATCTCGATCTGGTTACCAACAATGTTGAAGACGAAGCTTTTTTGTATGAGAATAGAACATTAACTAAAATCGAAACAAAAGAAAAGGCTGTATCTAATCATTATCTTCAAGTTGCTCTTAAAGGAAATGCAGGAAACAGATTTGGCATTGGAACAAAAGTTTTTTTATACAACAAGTCTCAACTTCAGGTTCAGGAATGCATGCCCACAAGAGGCTATGAAAGTTCCGTTGATTATCGCTTAACCTTTGGACTTGGTCAAACTAATAAGATTGATTCCGTCATTATCGTTTGGCCAGACGGAACATTTGAAAAAATCACTGATTTGAAAACAGATCAGCGATTAACAGCTGAACAAAAAAATGCCAGCGGTTCATTTAACTATGAGAAGTTTCATCGTTCAACTCCACTATTACAAGATGTTACTGCAACAACAGGTATCACATTCAAACATCATGAAAATAAATTTGTTGAATTTAATCGGGAAGCATTGCTGCCGCACATGCTTTCTGCTGAAGGGCCAGCCTGTGCTGTAGCTGATGTGAATGGTGATGGACATGAAGATGTATACCTGGGAGGTGCGAAATGGCAACAAGGTACGCTTTGGCTCTGGTCGAAAACAGGTACATTTAAATTGTCAACAGCTTTTTCAGATGTAGATAGCACTTATGAAGATGTTGATGCTGAATTTGTTGATGTAGATAATGACAATGATAATGACTTAATAGTTGTTAGTGGAGGAAATGAATTTTCTGGTGATTCAAAATACCTGATGTCAAGGCTTTATATGAATGATGGTAAAGGTAATTTCAGTGTTACAAATAATTTACCCGAAATACGTCTAACGGGATCGTCAGTAAGTGCAGCCGATGTTGATAATGATGGAGATACTGATCTGTTTATTGGCGCACGCTCCATTCCCTGGAAGTATGGCATCAAACCAGATAGCTATTTATTGCTGAACGATGGCAAAGGAGTTTACAAAGATGTTACAAAATCAAACGCGCCATCATTACATCAATTGGGTTTTGTTAAAAACTCAGAGTGGACAGACGTAGATAATGATCACGATCCTGATTTAATTATAGCAGGAGAGTGGATGCCGATTACAATTTTTATAAACACAAAAGGAGTTCTCTCCCCATTGAAATTAGAAGGATCAGGTCTTGAAAATTCGAATGGCTGGTGGAACGAAATTTATCCTGCGGATTTTGACGGCGATGGTGATATTGATTTCATCGCTGGAAATTTAGGATTGAATTCTAAACTACATGCATCTCTAAAAGAACCTGTTAAACTTTATGTCAACGACTTCGATAAGAATGGAACTGTAGAGCAGGTGTTAACGCATTTCATAGATGGAAAAGAATATCCGTTCTATACTCGCGAAGAAATGACAAAACAATTACCCGGTTTGAAGAAGAGATTTTTGTCTTATCGTAAATACGCTGAGGCCACCATTCATGAAATCTTTCCAAAAGATACGCTGGAGTGTTCTGATGTTCTATCAGCTTACATGTTCGAAAGTCAATACATAGAAAATCTTGGAGGTGGTAAATTTAAAATGAAACCACTGCCGAAAGCTGCACAATTCTCCACATTGAATTCAATCGAGACAAATGATTTTAACGGAGACGGAAAACTTGATGCTTTGATCGCTGGTAATTTCTATCCCACCAACATACAGATGGGGCGTTACGATGCGAGCTATGGCTTACTGCTTCAAGGTGACGGTAAAGGAAATTTTAAATCTATTCCATCAGTTCAATCCGGTTTCTCTATTACGGGCGAAGTTCGTCATCTGAAGAAATTAAAAGTAGCTGGTAAAGATTACTTCATCGCTGTGCGTAATAATGATACTGTTAAAGCATTCGCAGTAAAGAAATAGTTATGAAAAGAATTCAGTTTATTTTCTTGTTGATCGTTCCATCACTTGGATTTGCGCAAGATTCTTCGTGGATAATTGAATCCAAACCTATTAATCCCAATAATTATTTTGGTGTTACAGTAGCCAATGGAATGATTGGCCTGGTTTCTTCGCCAGAGCCAATGAAAGTAAAGGATGTTGTTCTGAACGGCGTGTATGATTATTACGAGCGCGGTCGGGTTTCAAATATTCTTAAAACTTTCAATCATGTTAACATGAACCTCGACATTGATAACATGCGTGTAGGTCCTGGCAATATCAGTAACTACAAACAAGTATTAGATATGCGTAGGGCATCGCTTTCAACAACCTTCGATGTTGGAGAAAAGGTAAGTGTTAAGCATACCATGATGGCACTTCGTCATCTGCCATATACAGCGCTTACCATCATTCAGATTACTGCAAAAAAGAATGTTATCATTACACCGATGAGTGTTATCGAAGCACCTAATCATCTTACCGATGTTCATAACCTCTATAGCGAAATAGACAGACCACATGTTAAGATTCCATTGTTAACCTCTGTTGGAAAAAGTCCTTCCGGAAGGCATACTGTAGCCGTGAGCAACAGTTTTATTTTTTCTGAGTCACATGGACAAGAGCCACATCTCATTCATGAAGATTGGGATTATAACATGCACCTGGCTAAGTTCAGTAAAATACTTAAAGCAGGAGAGACTTATCAATTCAGCATCGTGTCATCAGCAACATCAACGGCAGATTATAATGATCCGATGAATGAAGCTGAACGTCTCACCATCTTTGCAAAACTGGAAGGTACACAGCGCTTGTTACAACGTCATGAAGCAGCGTGGGATAATTTATGGAAGAGCGATATTATCATTGAAGGAGATTTGCAAACTCAAAAAGATGTGCGCTTTGCCTTGTACCATTTATATTCTTTTGCACGAGAAGGTACAGCTAATAGTTTATCGCCTATGGGCTTATCAGGATTAGGATACAATGGTCATGTGTTCTGGGATACGGAGTTGTGGATGTATCCGCCGTTGTTGGCATTACATCCCGAAATAGCAAAGTCATTGTTGGAGTATCGCTTCCGTCGATTAGACATAGCGCGCAAGAACGCATTTTCACATGGCTATCGGGGGGCCATGTTCCCATGGGAATCATCTGATGAAGGAACTGAAGATACACCCGTCTGGGCACTAACAGGACCGTTTCAACAACATATTACAGGATGTGTAGGATGGGCTTTCTGGAAATATTACCAGGTAACAAAAGATAAACAATGGCTTCGAGATCGTGGCTACCCCGTGTTAAAGGAGGTTGCAGATTTTTGGGCCAGTCGTGTAGAGCGAAAAGGACCAGGTAAGTATGAGATCAATAATGTTATTGGTGCAAATGAATGGCAAGAGAACATCGATAACAATGCTTTTACAAATGGCATGGCCATTACTGTACTTCGCTATGCTACACAAGCTACAAAAGAATTAGGCGTTGAACCTGACGCTGACTGGGAACACGTTGCCCAGAATATTCCGATTCTGAAATTTCCGGATGGAACAACCAAAGAGAATTCTACTTATGATGGTGTTGACATAAAACAGGCAGACGTGAACTTGTTATCGTATCCACTGGAAATTATTACAGACCGAACGCAGATAGAAAAAGATTTAAAATACTATGAACCAAGAATGTCGGCCAACGGACCTGCTATGGGTAATGCAGTATTGTCAACATTGTACTCTAAACTTGGCAACCCGGAAAAAGCGTATGAGATTTTTGTTAAGAGTTATAAAGCCAATGAAGTTCCGCCCTTTGGCGTATTAGCCGAAACTGCTGGCGGAACAAATCCTTATTTTGCTACCGGGGCAGGAGGAATGTTGCAATCTGTAATCTTTGGTTTTGCTGGACTTCAATTTACAAATGATGGCATTGTTCAGAATAAAACTGTTTTGCCTAAGAAAATAAAATCATTGAAAGTAACAGGTGTTGGCATTGAGAAAAAAGAATTTATGGTTAAGTAAGTTTTGACCGTGTATCGTTTAAATAGTAATGATATGAAAAAGAAGATTATATATTTCTTGTTTTTAGTCGTATTGGCTTCGTGCTCTCCGTCAGAAAAAAAAGAAAACAATATTGACTTCTACTCAACCGATCTTTTTAAAGACGTTCAGCTTCAGGCTGTATTTCCAGATTCTAAATTTTTTGCTGACTGTACTTCAAAGAAAAGTCTTGCAGAAACAGTGGCGTTATATCAATCTCAAAAATCTTCGCCGGGTTTCAATCTAAAGAAGTTTGTAGAAGAGAATTTTGATATGCCAATCAAACCTCAGTCGAAATTTATTTCAGACACAACGCAAAGTATGCAAGAGCATATCACAGCGTTGTGGAGTGCGCTACAACGTGATGCCGATAAACACAATCCCAACTCTTCGTTAATTCCGTTACCGCATTCTTATATCGTGCCAGGTGGTCGCTTTGCAGAAATATACTATTGGGATAGCTACTTCACCATGTTAGGATTGCAGGCTCAGGGACGCTATGACATTATGAAAAACATGATCGACAATTTTGCTTTCCTGATTGATAGTCTTGGCTTCATTCCTAATGGAAACAGAAATTATTATGTAGGTCGTTCGCAGCCTCCTTTCTTTGCATTGATGGTTAATCTCCTTGAAGAGAAGGATACAACGTTATTATATTATCTACCCATGTTTCAAAAGGAATATGCGTTCTGGGTGCATGGCGTTAATCAGTTACACAAGCCAGGGGATGCTGTTGAGCATGTGGTTATGTTAGATGATAGCACAATATTAAACCGGTATTTTGATAAGATCGCGCAACCTCGCCCAGAGGCTTACAAAGAAGATTACAACCTTGCACAGAAATCAGCTGTGTCAAAAGAAGAATTATACACACATTTAAGAGCCGCCGCTGAATCGGGTATTGATTTTAGTACAAGATGGTTTAGAGAAGGTGGTGGATTAGCAAGTATTCATACTACCGATTTTATTGCAGTTGATTTGAATAGTTTACTTTTTAATCTTGAGAATGCTATAGCAAAAGGTTTATTGAAAAAAGGTGACAAGGCTGAAGCTGATAAAATGATGGCGAACGCAGAAAAACGCAAGCGTGCTGTTCTTCATTATTGCTGGAATGAAAACGAAAAGTTTTTCTACGATTATGATTTTAAAACAAAAAAGCTTTCAACAGTTAAAACACTTGCAGCTTCATATCCATTGTTTTTCAACATCGCTACAAATCAGCAGGCGAAAGGTGTAGCATCTGTTCTAAAGAAAGAATTTTTAAAACCCGGAGGACTAACAACTACGCTAAATAATTCCGGAGAGCAATGGGACGCGCCAAATGGATGGGCTCCATTGCAATGGATGTCATATGAGGGACTACGTAATTATCATGCCAATGATCTTGCTGCTGAAATCAGGAAGCGTTGGCTTCGACAAAATGAGCGTGTTTACAAATCTACAGGCAAGATGATGGAGAAGTATAATGTGATGGACACAACAATAACTGGCGGAGGAGGGGAGTATCCAAATCAGGATGGCTTTGGATGGACTAATGGCGTTGCATTAAAATTGTTATTGAATAATAATTAAATCCTTCTGCTATGAAAACTTTCGATACACTTTCTGAAGCCATTGAGAATCTGAAGAAGAGAGGATATGAAAATGATTTCAATCTTCATCCTGAACATATTGAATATGGACCGCTTGGATTAAAGTTAAGACCGGAAGAATTTCATGTAGATGAAGTGCATCGCTTTGAAGGCATGAGCAATACGGACGACAATTCTATTCTGTTTGCTATTTCATCAACGGCCGGTCAAAAAGGATTGTTGGTAGACGCTTATGGTATGTATAGCAGCTCGCTAAGTAAATCCATGATCGACAAACTACGGATAGATGATGCTACAAAATCTTCCTAGAATCTAAATATAAGATTTAATCCTGTTAGAAAGATCCCAGTTCAACAAGTGTTGGCTGAACACTCACGGCAGTAAAATCATTTAAGCCGTTAATGCAGTTCATCATCTGATCAAATGCGAGCTTACCAAGATCGTGTCCGCTGGTTTTAATGTATGTAACCTCCGGATTATAGTATGTTGGAAAAACACCATTGCTAATGGAAATTATACCAGCGTCTTTTGGAATATCCAGTTTTAAAATCTGCACGGCTTTCATGACACCAATCAAGATCTCATCGCTCATGCAAAAAATAGCGTCAGGTCGTGTTGAACTGTTAAAGGCATCAAGAACAGCTTGTGTAGCGCTGTTTGTATCCATGATATGTTCAATGGTAATATTGCAGGCAGAGTCTTCAAAAGCTTTTTGATAAGCCCTTTCACGCCATGCTGTTATAGACATGCGCTGATCGCCAAACAATGAAAGAACATGGCGCTTATTTTTTTTGATGATATAATCAGCCGCCATTAAGGCAACCTTATCATCCTCAAAACAAACTCTGTTGCATTTAAAATCAAACGGAATCTTGTCAATAAAAATTAAAGGAATGTCTTGCTCCTGAAATTTACGGAACGGTTCAAATTCAGTACTCTGTGACGTAACGCTTACAAAGACACCGGCGAATCTTCGTTGACGACAAATCTTCAAGTTATCAAGTTCTATCTGGGGATCTTCAGATGATATAAATATGCTTAATGAAAAACCTTCTGCACGGGCGAGTTCTTCTACAGTAGCAATCAGAGAATCGTAGAAGTAGCCGGTTAAGGATGGGAGGATAACGCCGAACTCTTTGCTATTACTGGTTCTAAGACCAACAGCATATACGTTGGGTTCATATTCAAGTTTTTCAGCAAGACTGAGAACGCGTTGTTTGGTAAAAGGTGCGATGTCCGGATGTCCCTTTAAGGCCCGCGATACTGTTGAAGGACTTAACTTCAGAATTTTCGACAATTCAAATACGGTGGTACTTGGTTTCATTCAGTAGTTAGTTATGAATACAATTCATTTACAACAATCGAATCATAGATATAATTTAATGATTCTTTGATTCAAACTGAAATCAAATTCACTCTTTGCGAGATGATTCAGTTGTCTTGTGTTATTACAAATGAATGTTTTTCGTTTCGATTTTTAGAATAATCAAATTCGAATCAAAAAAATCAAAACCTGTTAACTACTAAATCAATTGATTCATAATTAGTTAACTTTTAGAAAACGATTGAAAATATGACTTGAATATTGTGTTTATAAGAGCTTATTTTCGCTTTTTAGAGCACTTTAGAGGGCATTGGTGCTATAAATCTGGTTATATTTTGAATAACTTATGATAGATTAAATATCGAAATAGAATGCTATGAATCTCTTGGTTATAGAAGTTAGTGTCAGTATTCGAGAGTTAAAATCTGCAGATCTAGTCACTTTAAAATGAATAGACTTTTAAAACTTTTTGATCTTTTTTTTGGAGAAATGCACGCCAAAGCTATCTTTGCACTCCCATTTAACGATGGTCTGGTAGTTCAGCTGGTTAGAATGCCTGCCTGTCACGCAGGAGGTCGCGGGTTCGAGTCCCGTCCAGACCGCCACTTTAAATGATAAAAGGGTTGTTCTCACAACCCTTTTATATTTTCAGATATTCAGTAAAACAGCTTAGCCTAACTTTTTAGGCTGATTGATTATTGATAACAAATTATTTAAATTTCGTAATATCCAGTCAGTTATACGATTTCATAATATCTATAACATTATGAGTGATCTCGAAAGAAGTGTCTTGGCGAAGGAGATGAATGACTTCACAAAAAAATTAAAAATCAAGTAAGAAGATATCCATTGCTTTTCTTAAGGAATTGGGTATACTTACAAGGGAGGGAATCTGAAAAAAGAATACAAGTGTATACCAAACGATCAGGCTTAATTCTTGGCTTTCATGGTTGTTAAAACGATCTTAAATGAGAATGAATTGTAGTTAATCCAACCTCATATTCCCTGTGTATAATTTGCTACAATTACATGTACTTTCTGTTGCATATTCTCAACAATAATTTGATTTGTAACAAAGACTCGTATTGAACTATTTTCTATCGTTGGTCAATATGCAAAACATAATAACCACTTAAAGCCAATAAATACAGAAAGAAGAAAATTGGAAATAAATTATCCTGTTGATACCTAACTTCAGTATGATGGATAACATGCCAAAATTCAAAATTCTTCTTGTTGATGATCGCAACGAGAATATACT
>DATCRE010000468.1:0-2895 GCA_036569145.1 Cyclobacteriaceae bacterium | reverse complement strand
GTTGCCGTTGTGAATGCAAATGATATTATGCCTACCAATTCGGATGGCACCATGCGCTTTCGCCAGAACAGCGACTTGTATTACCTGTCGGGTGTAGATCAGGAAGAAACAATCTTAGTATTGTGTCCGGACTTTCCGGATAAGAAATTTCGGGAAGTTCTTTTTCTCCGCGAAACCAGTGAACTCATTTCTATTTGGGAAGGTCACAAGCTTACTAAGGAGGAAGCACGCGAGGCAACCGGAATAGACACGGTATTGTGGATGTCTGAGTTTAACAGAGTCTTTAACACCATGATGCTGATGGGGGATGTTGAGCATGTGTATCTGAATACCAATGATCATTACAGGGCAGAGGTTACTGTTGAAACACGTGAGGCAAGATTTGTAAAATGGTGCATGGAGAAATTTCCACTACATCGTTATGAAAGACTTGCACCTATTATGCACAGACTTCGCAGTATTAAATCAAAGACTGAAATTGAGATGATGCAACAAGCCTGTGATATTACAGAGAAGGCATTCAGACGCGTATTGAAATTTGTAAAACCTGGTGTACTTGAATATGAAATAGAAGCCGAGTTTGCACATGAGTTCTTAAGAAATGGATCAAAAGGTTTTGCGTATGAACCTATCATTGCTTCGGGGGCTAACTCATGTGTGTTGCATTACATTGAAAACAGCAGACCTTGTAACGACGGTGATATTTTATTGCTTGATGTTGGTGCCGAGTATGGCAACTACAATGCTGATATGACAAGGTCAATTCCCGTTAATGGAAAATATTCGAAACGTCAGAAAGAAGTTTATAATGCTGTGCTCCATGTTCAGAAGGAAGCTATGAAGATGTTAGAACCTGGCGTTCTCTATTTTGAATATCACAAAGAAGTTCAGAAAATCACGGAAAGCGAATTGATCAAGCTGAAGTTGCTGGATAAGACAGATGTAAAAAATCAAAACAAAGAGAAGCCGCTGTTTCAAAAATACTTTATGCACGGCACCAGTCACCAGCTTGGTCTTGATGTGCATGATGTAGGAAGCATGTATCATAAAATGCAGGTGGGCCAGGTATGGACTGTTGAGCCAGGCATTTATATTCGTGAAGAAGGTCTTGGCATTCGCATTGAAACAAATGTTGTGATTCAGAAAAATGGATTGCTTGATCTGATGAAAAATATTCCTGTAGAGGTGGAAGAGATTGAGGAGATTATGAATGGTAAGTAATATCGTTGTGTGTTATACCGTTTGTTGTTACACAGAGAAATCACGGAGAAGCACGGAGTTACACAGAGAAATTTCTTTCTTTATACATTGAAAAATTCTCCGTGTAACTCTGTGGATCCCCTGTGTTCTCCGTGTAATAACTTTTCATAGAGAAGTACAGTGCTTCAAAGGTAAATTCTTTCATTATAGCATTGTTCTTCGTAAAATCATCACATGAAACTCTCTGTGAAACTCTGTGCATTCTTTGTGTTCTCTGTGAAATAGCTAATATATGATTCGTAAATTATTATCCCTGTTAATTGTAACGTTCATCTCCTTTGTTGCAATAGCTCATGAGTTCTGGCTTGAGCCCGTTAATTTTTTCTATCATGTGGGCGAAACGCTTTCTGTTGCCTTTAAAGTAGGGGAGAATTTTGTCGGCGAACCATGGGTAACGACGAATGAAAAAGTAGAGAAGCTTGAGATTCATCATTTAAATTCTGTAGCCGATTTACGTGCATCAGTAAAAGAAGATCCAAAAGAAAATCTCGCTTATGCACTTAAAGAAGAAGGTACTCACATGATTGTATTTCAAAGTAAAAACTCCTTCATTGAATTAGATGCTGAGAAGTTTAATGCCTATCTCAAAGAAGATGGTCTTGATGATCCTTATTATGAACGCGAAAAGAGCAATACATTAACAAAACCCGGAAAAGAAAATTATGCCCGTTTCTCCAAGCTCTTGATACAAGTTGGAGGCAAGCGCGATGATACCTATAAAAAAATTATAGGCTTACCTATCGAGATTGTTCCAATGCAAAATCCATACTCGCTAAAAGTTGGAGATCTTGTGAAGTTTAAAATATTGTTTAATGGCAAACCTCTTTTCGGTGCTAAGGTTGTGTTGTGGAATCGCCAGAATAATCGCACTACAGTGCAGCCTGTTTATACATTACAGGATGGTACAATTGAAGATCATATCAGTAACACGGGTATGTGGATGGTGAGCGTTGTTAAGATGGTTCCCTGCAAAGATGGCACTGCCGATTGGCAAAGCTATTGGGGGACTTTAACATTTGGAGTTCATTAAAAAAGGCAGCTCCATTCCGAAACTGCCTCTCTAAAATTTTGTGTAAAATATATTTAAACCGCAAAGCTCTCACCACATCCACAGGTGCGAGATGCATTTGGATTTATAAATTGAAATCCTTTTCCGTTTAAACCATCGCTGAAATCCAGTGTAGTGCCCAGCAAGTATAACAAGCTCTTCTTGTCTACTAAAATCTTGATGCCCTTATCTTCAAAAACCTGGTCAACAGGATTGATTTTATCATCAAAGTCGAGGTCATACATTAAGCCAGAGCAGCCGCCACCCTTTACTGAAACGCGAATATTATGATCTTTTGTGCGCCCTTCCTGTGTGAGAAGCTCCGCTATTCTTTCTTTGGCTTTATCCGTTACGCTAATCATATTTTTAGTAATTCAGTTAGAATCAGTTACTTTTCAATAGACTAAACTTTCGATTTGATTAAAAAGTTTCTTTTATTGAGAAGGCAAAGGTAACAATTATGGAAAAACTAGAACACATTGGCATAGCAGTAAAAAATATTGATGTCTCCAATAAGTTGTTTGCGAAGCTATTAGGTCGTGAGCACTATAAAATTGAAGAAGTGGAGTCTGAAGGCGTGAGAACAT
>DATCRE010000467.1:0-5466 GCA_036569145.1 Cyclobacteriaceae bacterium | reverse complement strand
TTCTCACCACTGATAAAGACTTTAATAAAATTATTGATATTGAATTACTTTTTATTAGCTAGAATAATTATCGCATTTGGAATCTTCACAAATCATATCTCACTACTTTCCGAACCTGACGGAAACACAGAAAACACAATTCGCGCAACTCTATCCTTTATACAAAGACTGGAATGATAAGATCAATGTCATCTCCCGTAAGGATGTAGAGAATTTATACATCAATCATGTATTACACTCACTTGGCATTGCTAAAGTAAATTCCTTTAAACCTGGTGCTTCCATTTTAGATGTAGGCACAGGCGGAGGATTTCCAGGCATTCCATTGGCCATTCTATTTCCAGAAGCACAATTTCACTTGGTCGATTCTATTGGCAAGAAAATCACGGTAGTAAAAAATGTTGCCGAGGGACTGGGATTGAAAAATGTTCGTGCCGAGCAGATCAGGGCCGAACAAATTAAGGGCGAGTATGATTTTATAGTGAGCCGTGCTGTGACCCGCATTAAAGAGTTTTATGGCTGGATCAACAATAAAGTAAAAGCCAAATCTATCCACGATATGGATAATGGCATACTCTACTTAAAAGGTGGCGACCTCACTGAAGAGTTAGGCGAACTAAAGCGCATGTACCAGTTATTTGACCTGCCAACCTACTTCAAAGAAGATTTTTTTGAAACTAAGAAAGTGGTTTTTGTGCCCCTTTAATACCGTTTTATCACCATTACAACGTGTGCAGAAGTCATAGTCATTTTGAAAATGATCATATTTTTTGGTAACTATGTTTTGATTCTGTACCGTGAGAAAACTGATTTCTATATCGCTTATCATTCTCCTGCTCTTTAATGTGCTGGGATTTTACGGCGTTTTTATAGGACTACGATACAAAACCTCACAAGACTTAATTCAGCGCCTTGATGCAGATGACTATGCCGAGGCCGAAACCTTTACCATCAAAGTACCCATGACCTTACCTTACCAGGAAAATCAGGATACCTTTGAGCGGGTTAATGGTGAAATTGAATATCATGGCAATGTCTATCGCTTCGTTAAACAAAAACTTTTGCACGATACATTATATATAATTTGCCTGAACGATTCTCAAGCAAAGCATATCAATAATGCTATGCATGATTATGTGAAAACATTTGCTGATAAAACGGCCGACTCAAAACAAAGCATCAAAGTTTTTTCATTCATCAAAGATTATCTACCAACCGAAATACTACTCACATCTGATATTGCAGGTTGGAATCACCAGCTGTCTATGAACAGCCTCTCTAAAGATTTAGTGTTGAGTACTTACATCAGCATACAATCTCCACCACCAAAAGCGTAATCAGCAAATCTGTTATCGGATTTTCTGATGGAACTTCCCCCGTGGTTTGGTGAGGGAGTTCCACCTGGAATAATCCTGCGTCAAATAAGTTTCTTGCTGAGTTCATCTTGATTTACAAACTCAAATTTATCATGCTATGATTATGCATAGCCTGAATTGCCTAAACCTTAAAACCAACCAGACGATTAAAAGCCTATGAAAAAACATCTACGAATCATCCCACTATTCTTACTGGCATGCGGGGCATTGCATGCACAAACCATCACCGATGGATTAATGATGCCCAAAAAAACATTCTGTACCGGCTTCATGTATGGTCACGATAAATGGACCGACTACTGGCAGGGAACACGCAAGCGCGACAATGAAAGTATCGGTAGCTTCACCTCTAAAAGCGTTACGTGGATGGGTACTTATGGCGTAACCAAAAAGCTCAATGTAATCGCCATGCTACCATACATCGATAACAAACTGAGCGCAGGCACGTTGCATGGTCAGCGCGGTCTTCAGGACATTACCGTCGCTGTCAAATACAATCTCTTCAATGCCCGAATAATAGACAGCACAGATTTTAAAGCTTTTGCAGGCCTGGCGTATTCTATGCCAGTAACAAACTATGTTGTTGATTTCCTACCACTTTCATTGGGCAGCGGAACAAAGAGATTGGCTTGGCGCATAAACCTGAATTATTCATTCAAGAAAAACTGGTATGCTAACGTGTCATCTGCTTATACATGGCGCAGCAACGTTACATTAGACAGAGATAGCTATACTACTTCTGGTCACCTCTATTCAGGTTCAGAAGTGTGGATGCCAAACGTAGCTGATCTGTTCGCTACAATAGGTTATCATAAGCAAGCCTTACAGCTTGAAGCAAGTTATTCACTGCAAAAAACTTTAGGTGGAGATGATATCTTCCGTCAGGATATGCCCTTTGTTTCTAACCAAATGAATTTTTCAAAGGTTGGTGCTTTGGTAATGTATTATCTTCCTTATCCCAAATACTTAGCTGTGCGTGCTACAGCAAGTTATACCATAGCAGGTCGTAATGTAGGACAGACTACCTCTATCATGGGTGGATTGATGTATACAATCTTCTTTACAAAAGATAAGTCTTTAAAAGGATTAAGTTCAGGTAACTAAGCTGGTTGTGAAACGAACACTAAAATTTACAGAGATGAAATTCAAATTATATATATCCTCAGCAGTAGTACTATTGTTTAGTATTATCGCTATTGTGAGTTGTGATAAAGAAGTTAACTATACAGAATCACTTCCTGCATTAACACCATCGTCGGAAGATGAAACAGCCGGCAACTGGACCATGTTACTGATGACAAGCCCTACACAAGTTGCACTGGCCAAACCATACGATGACACCATGAAGCTTTACCTGGCTGAAATTGCAGCTGTTAAAAAACTTCAAGGCGAATTAAATAATTCACAACGTAAAGCTATTGCATATTGGAGCGGTGGTGGTGTCGTTCGATGGAATCAGATTTTCCGCGAACTTGTTGCACGTTACAACTTACCTCCAGAGCCACTTCCTAACGGAACATACCCTATTCCTGATTCAGAAAATCCTTTCGGCTTCCCACAGTTTCCATTCTCTAATCCGCCTTATGCAGCGCGTGCTTATGCGTATGTAAGTGCAGCGCAATATGACGCATTAAAAGCGGCCTGGTATTATAAATATCAAACATACTCAGCGCGTAAAACTCCTTATCAATTTGATAGCTCTATAAAAGCATTGTTGCCAACATCAACACTGCCAGGTTATCCTAATGAAGAGGCTGTTATGTCAGGTGCTGCAGCAGAAATGCTGAAAGTATTATTCCCAGCCGCCGTTGAGGAAATAACATTGAAAGCTGCTGAACAACGTAACGTAGCGCTATGGTCTGGTAAGGCAACAGCCAGTGAAATCAAGAACAGCCTTGATCTTGGAAAAAATATTGCCGCACTATTTATTACACGTGCAAAGGGTGATAAGATGGGAGCTGCTGTTGGAAATCAAGCCGGATGGGATACGTTGGGTAACGCAACCGTAAAACGTGGCGACGTAGCCTGGCATAGTTTAGAGACACCTCGTCGTCCTCCTATGCTTCCATACTTCAGAAACGTTACACCATGGATTATGAAGACAGTTGATATTGTCTCTGTTCGTCCGGGCCCACCACCAGTAGCAGGTGATGATGAAATGAATGTTGAGGTAAAAGAAGTTAAATGGTATTCAGATCATCTTACCCGCGATCGTATTGCTATCGTTCACAAATGGGCTGATGGTGTGAGTACCTACACTCCTCCAGGACATTGGAATGATATTGCTGAGGAATACATTGTTGATGCCAAGTACAGTGAAGTGCGGGCAGCACGTGCTTTTGCTCTTCTTAATATCACAGAAGAAAACGCTGCTATTGCCTGTTGGGATACGAAGTTCTATTATTACAATGCAAGACCTTCGCAGCTCGATCCTTCTATTAAAACAGGTACAGGAGTTCCCAACTTCCCCTCTTATGTATCAGGTCACTCAACATTTTCAGCTGCGGCTGCGGCTGTGCTCTCATACTTGTTCCCACAAGACGCCGCCCAATTTGATGCCTGGGCTAATGAAGCAGCAGCATCAAGATTGTATGGTGGTATTCACTACAAAAGCGATTGTGATGCTGGTATGAAGCTTGGTAGCGATGTTAGTACATATACATTAAACTTTGCTGCCAGTGACGGCGCCAATTAAAATTAATAGTTAATCAGTTATAAAAATCTGGGTTTAACATGGTCATCGCAGGAGCATTTGCGATGATCATGTTATTTTTTTGAGCAAAGTTTTTACGTCTACATCCTAATCTGGTTAGCCTGAATAATTCCTCACCTACAGATTTCTTTCGTGTTATTATCTTTCGGTACTTTTACCATCATTGAAAAGATGTTTATAACAAACAATATAGTACTATGAAGAACCTGATTTATTTATCGCTTCTGCTTTTTGTTTTTGCCTGTGATAAAAAGAGTAGTCCGGTAATTACCCAAAACAATGTAAAGGAAGTATTGACAAAATATGGTCAGGAAAATCCGGAGACAGATGTAACGATAGAGACTAAGCTCGGTGTTATTAAAATACATTTGTTTGAAGACACGCCTTTACATCGCGCGAACTTCATCAAGCTTATTAAAGATGATTACTATAACGATGCGGAATTCTATCGCATTGTTACTGGCTTTGTGGTACAAGGTGGTGATATGTCTAAAACTTACAATTATTTAATACCTGCCGAATTCAATCCCAATCATTATCATAAAAAAGGTGCTGTAGCCATGGCACGTTCAGATGATAACAATCCGGCTATGGAATCATCGTCAACTGAATTCTATATTATGCAGGGCAGCAAGTATGCTGAAGAAGATATTGATCTTGATGCAAGCAATGAAGGTCTGACGTTAACTCCTCAACAGCGTAAAGATTATCTCACCCTGGGCGGTGATATGTCGCTCGATCAAAAGTATACTGTATTCGGAGAAGTAGTCGAAGGACTTGACGTTGTTGACAAGCTGGCTAACGTAAAAGTGTATGGCGAGAAACCATTACAGAAAGTGCCATTTAAAATTTCAATAACAAAAAAATAATAATTGTTGATATTCAAAGTTTCAAGTTGGCACTATCATAATTACTCACGACTCGAAATTCATAGCTCGCAGCTCTCAATTAAAATCAGTATTTTCGTGCCCAAATTACGCTCATGGAAATAGTTGATTTTATTCTGCACGTTGATAAGCATCTACAGGAATTTGTTATTCAATACGATA
Organism: Cyclobacteriaceae bacterium; assembly: GCA_036569145.1. GTDB lineage: Bacteria > Bacteroidota > Bacteroidia > Cytophagales > Cyclobacteriaceae > DATCRE01. Next base: position 328 of record DATCRE010000467.1, on the reverse strand, counting down.
ACCTTGTGTATGGCATCCTGTTCCTCATCATATTTGTTGAAACAGGTCTGGTAGTCATGCCCTTTCTACCTGGCGATTCATTACTTTTTGCCGCAGGCATGTTAGCTGCGCAAGGTTCACTAAGCCTTCCGCTAATTCTCATTCTTTTATTGATAGCCGCTTTCGCTGGTGATAATACCAACTATTTTGTTGGTCGGTTCTTTGGCAAGAAAGCACTTGAACTAAAGCTCTTTGGCAAAACACTCGTTAAGAAAGAACATCTTGACAAGACACATGCTTTTTATGAAAAGTATGGGCCAAAGACTGTTATCATTGCCAGGTTTATTCC
>DATCRE010000466.1:0-8154 GCA_036569145.1 Cyclobacteriaceae bacterium | reverse complement strand
AAACTGCACTTATAACAACTTGATAAACATGTCCGGAAGCTGTTTCCACTATCTCCATTAAATGTAAATGTACGAAGACTTTACATTTTTTGTAAAGTCTTTCAAGGTTTGCTTGTCGATTCGAGGTTTTATTATTAAGGAATCAGAGTCTTTGGTTGGATTTTGCAAAGCGCAATCATTAGTCACACATATGCAAACGGATACAAAGAAAATATTTGAAGGAGATTCTAGTGATAGCTACCTACTCCTCCAGAGGGCTGAGATGAGTCTAAAAAAATGAAAGGATTGCCATTCAAGGATGGCAATCCTCCATATTTCATTTCAGACTCAAAAAATATGCTGAATTAAGCTTTATTCTTAATATCCTGTACTTCGGAACGAATTTCCTGAGCCAGATTTTTAAGATCCTGCATGCCTTTTCTCACACGAGTACCGGCAGCGCTGTTTCCTTGATTATAAAACTTGTCAGCATCACCTTCGAGGGAAGCAATGAGATTCTTGAGCTCTTCAAATTTTTGCATTGTATTGGGTTTTAAGTAGTAGAAATTAGTTTCGTAATGCCAATTTAAATAAAAACCTTTAAAAACAACCGGAAAAGCGGTTTTTTTTAAAAAGCCTTCGACATAGAAACCAATTCTTCCTTGCGGTAATACCCACTGTCAAGCTTCTCTTTTAATGATGAGAAGGCCGTAAGTGTCTCCTCAACATCGGCCAGTGTATGAGCTGCCGTAGGAATAATACGGAACATGATAACATCCTTAGGCACAACAGGATAGATCACCACTGAACAGAAAATATTAAAGTTCTCGCGCAGATCCATAGACATATTAGCCGCCTCACCTACTCCACCTTTAAATAGAACCGGAGTTACTGGCGAAGTTGTTGTTCCAAGATAAAATCCACGTTCACACAAGCCGTTTTGAACAGCGTTTGTGATTTTCCATAGGTTATCTTTTAACTCAGGACGGGTTCTAAGCAGCTCCAAACGCTTTAAAGCACCCAAAACCAATGGCATTGGCAAGCTCTTGGCGTAGATCTGAGAACGCACACTATAACGAAGGAATTTTAAGATATGCTTGTCGCCGGCAACAAATGCACCGATGCTAGCCATCGATTTGGCAAACGTAGAGAAGTATAAATCAACTTCATCCTGAACGCCCTGCTCTTCAGCAGTACCCGCGCCAGTTTTACCCATAGTACCAAAACCATGGGCATCATCAACAAACAATCTGAAATTGTATTTCTTTTTCAATTCAACAACGCCTTTCAGATCGCCTTGTTTTCCCGACATACCAAACACACCTTCTGTGATTACAAGAATACCACCACCGGTTTCATTGGCCAGTTTGGTAGCGCGCTGAAGCTGTTTCTCCAGGCTCTCCATGTCATTATGAGAATATACAAAACGCTTACCGATGTGAAGTCTCACGCCATCAATAATACAGGCATGCGATTCAGCATCATAAACGATAACATCTTTGCGATCAACAATAGCATCGATAATGGATACTACCCCCTGATAACCAAAGTTGAGGAGCATAACGTCCTGCTTCTTTACAAATTCAGCAAGCTGACGTTCAAGCTCAAGGTGATTCACAGAGTTTCCTGACATCATACGGGCACCCATTGGAGAGGCCATTCCGTATTTCGCAGCAGCATCAGCATCAGCCTTGCGCACTTCAGGGTGGTTCGCTAAACCGAGATAGTTATTCAAGCTCCAGTTCAACACGTCCTTTCCATTGAATTTCATCCTTGGCCCAATCTCACCTTCCAGTTTAGGAAAAAAGAAATAATCATCAGGCAAGTGTGAATATTTGGCCAGCGGACCAGCCTCCATTTTCAGCTTTTCAAATAAGTCTACCATTGTTGTTGATTTAAAATTGCGGCAAAAATAAGCAAAAAACCTCTCACAACAGTGTCCTAACGATTGTTGGCAACGCACGAAATAATGATTAGCATTGCATTTCAGCCATTATTATGAATAAAATCAATAAAATTCTGGTAGCCAATCGTGGAGAGATAGCCCTCCGCATTATGCGCAGTGCACATGAATTGGGAATCAAAACAGTAGCCGTTTATAGCGAAGCAGACCGGCACGCATTACACGTACGCTACGCCACCGAAGCTATTTGTATCGGCCCGCCTGCCTCATCTGAGTCCTATTTAAGAATAGATAAAATTATTGATGCTGCACGCCAGACTAAGGCCGATGCAATTCATCCCGGCTACGGATTTCTATCCGAGAATGAAGACTTTGCCCAGGCAGTAGAAGATGCAGGGATGATTTTCATTGGCCCATCAGCAAAAGCTATTGAACTGATGGGAAGCAAACTGGCTGCGAAAGCTGCCGTTGCAAAATTTAATGTTCCGCTTGTTCCCGGTACTGCCGAACCACTGGATGACATTACAAAAGCAAAAAAGATCTCAGCCGAAATAGGTTATCCGATATTGATTAAAGCAAGTGCAGGCGGCGGTGGTAAAGGTATGCGCATCGTTGAAAATGAAAAAGAATTTGAAGAGCAAATGAATCGCGCTATCAGCGAAGCGAAGTCAGCTTTCGGAGATGGATCTGTGTTCATTGAAAAGTATATTACCAAACCACGACATATCGAGTTTCAGATTTTTGGTGACAAGCATGGAAAGGTTGTTCATCTCTTTGAACGCGAGTGTTCCATACAACGCCGACATCAGAAGGTGGTTGAAGAAGCTCCTTCATCTATTCTTACTCCGGAGAAAAGAAATGCGATGGGCGAAGCCGCTATTAACGTTGCTAAAGCCTGTGGTTATTATGGCGCCGGCACCGTTGAATTTATTCTTGATGATAATTTGAATTTTTATTTCCTCGAGATGAATACACGTCTCCAGGTAGAACATCCGGTAACGGAAGAAATTACAGGACTTGACCTGGTGAAATTACAAATCAGAATAGCACAAGGAGAAAAGATTCCTTTCAACCAGGAAGATCTGAAGATCAACGGTCATGCTGTTGAGATTCGTGTTTATGCTGAAGACCCGGCTAATAATTTCCTTCCAGATATTGGCACATTGAAAACATATAAGCGACCTCAAGGTCATGGCATACGTGTTGACGATGGTTTTGAGCAAGGCATGGAAATTCCATTCTATTACGACCCTATGATTGCCAAACTCATTTGCAAAGCAGATACGCGCGAAGCGGCTATTGAAAAAATGATTCGAGCCATTAATGAATATGAGATCACCGGATTAGAAACTACACTTGGCTTTTGCAAGTTCGTTATGCTGCACGACGCATTCCGCACTGGTAATTTCGATACCCGTTTCGTTGAAAATTATTTTACGCCATCAGTCTTAAAGACACAAGGTGATAACGAAGAAGAATTAATTGCTGCCTTGTTTGCTGCTCACCTCATTAGTCGTAAACAAAATTCAGCAAGCACAAAACCTGAAGAACTAAGAAAGAGTCAATGGAAAACGAACAGGATCAGATTAAGTTAATTGTTAAAAGTTAATCGTTATCCGTTTAGTCTTAATCGTACTTCGTAAATCTCACATCGTAAATCAAAATGGCTGACATAAAACCACTTCGCGCCTGGCGATACAATGAGGACTTGTCGAAAAATATTGAAGAACTAACATCACCACTGTTTGATGTTGTTTCTGAAAAACAACGAAAGGCACTCTATCAAAATCCTTACAACAGCATTCATCTTTCTGTACCGGCTACTGATCATCCTGCAGATCACGCTGCTTCACTTTTAGCTACCTGGAAAAAAGAAGGCATCATTAAACAAGATAATAAGCCGGGCATCTACGTATATTATCAATACTACAGATTACCAGGCTCGTCAGAAGAATTCTGTCGCAAAGGTTTTATCTGCAATATTCGCATTCATGATTGGAGTGAAAAGATAATCTTACGACATGAGAATACTATTCCAAAATCAGTTAACGACCGGATTGAGATTCTGAAGAAAACAAAATTAAATGTGAGCGCCACGTATGGATTGTACACGGATACAACGTATGAGCTAGAGCCTTATCTTGATGCTGCCATACTTCAACCTATTTATGAAACGGAAGATTATCAAGGCGTGCGTGATGTGCTGGCTGTTATCACGGATGTAGAAATTATTCAGAAGTTCATCACTTTATTAAAAATCAAAACCATTATTCTTGCTGATGGTCATCATCGTTATGAAGGATCACTGGTTCATAAACAACGGCAGGAAAAATTAAATCCAGATCATACCGGCGAAGAAGGTTATAACTTTCATCTCATGTACCTCACCAACACCGAAGATGGTAACATGCGAATTCTTCCAACACATCGGCTTTTGAAAAATCTAAATGGGTTAAATGAGAAGGCACTGATTGAGAAATTCGAGAAGAACTTCATTGTAAAAAAAATTGAAGAGGCCAGTACATTAAATGAAATTATCATTGGCAAAAAGTGGGCCTTCGGAATTGTACTTCCTCAAGGCGCTTACAAAGTAAGATTGAAACCCGAAGCCTTTCCCAAACTGCGATGGCCTTTCCCCTCCGAAGTAAAATCGTTAGACCTCACAGTGATGCATTACTTCATTATTGAAAAGATTCTCGGAATACCCGGCAAAGAACAGCGTCAATCAGATAATATTTTGTTTGAAAGAAATTTTATTGAATGCCTGGAAAAGGTCCATGCCGGAGATGTACAACTAGCCATTATTACCAATGAAGTTACGATTGAAGAAGTGAAAAGTGTTTGCGCCAGCGGCTACACCATGCCACAAAAATCGACTTACTTCTACCCTAAGGTAATTTGCGGATTGCTTTTCAGTTCGATAGAAGACTAGTTGCTTATAAAATGCAGAGTCGTTTATTTTTTTTGAGATGAACGAAATCAAATTCGTAACTTGCAGCACATTCAATTTAAAGCAGTATGATTAGAAAGCTCCGAGATCTTTACAAGGAATACAAACCCTATGTTCGTGTAGACCTTATCATGTATGGAGTTCTTATTCTGCTCATCATTTTCTACTTCATCCTCAGCGTTGTATTTTAAACAACTACTGCTTAAGCGCCTCTAATCGTTGTAACAACGGAGGATGTGAATAATGAAAGAACACATACCAGGGATGTGGATACAAATCGCTCAGACTATCAACTGATAATTTTTTCAAAGCGCTGATCATCGGTGCTGCTTCATACATTTCACGTGCGTAAGCATCAGCCTCAAATTCATTCTTACGACTATAGATATTCATGAAGATTCCGGTAATACCAGAAATTGGTGAAAACAAAATGCCAAAAGCCAGGAGATTAAGATGAATACCTAATTGATGCGCACCCAAAGCCAGCGATACATTTTCATTCAGCACCATGCGCGACAGAACAAACAGTGTAAACACAATCTGAAGTACCGACAGGCAATAGCTCCAGATAATATGCTTCTTCTTGAAATGACCAACTTCATGCGCCAATACAGCCACAAGTTCTTCCGTTGTATGGTTATCAATTAACGTATCATACAATACAATCTTTTTCTTTTTACCAATTCCTGAGAAGAACGCATTTGCTTTTTTAGATCGCTTCGAGCCATCGATGACAAAGATATTATCAAGAGGAAAATTTACTTTCTTCGAAAAACTTTCAATGGCTGTTTTCAATTCACCTTCAGGTAATGGAGTAAGCTTGTTAAACAATGGAAGTATCAATGATGTATAAAACATATTGACAAACAGAATAAAACCTGCTGCAATCAGGGCAAACCAGATCCAGAAACTAGATCCTAATACCTGGATGAGATACAACAAAACTGTAATCAGTAAACCACCAACAATAGCGCCAATCAGATAACCTTTTAGCTTATCAAGAATGAAAGTTTTTATTGTTGTTTTATTAAATCCATACTTTTCTTCAATAACAAATGTAGAATACCATTGAAAGGGAGTTGTTAAAATATCAGAGACAATCATAAGTACTCCAAAGAAGGTTAACGTCAAAATTGTTTCGTGCTGAATATACTGACGAAGAAAGGTATCAAGCCATCCAAAGCCGCCCCATAGCAACATACCAAGCGACAATGCAAAACTGAATGATGACGTCAAAAAAGAAAACATAGTCTGCTCTTTATGATATGCCAGCGACTTAATATATTTCTCGCGATCATAGAATGTAGCTACTTCATCGGAGATATCTTCTTTCTGCGATTTCAGGTTGAGATAGTCCAGGGCCTGATCGAATATAAAACTACCAATAGAAATTATCAGGATTATCGTTAAAATCAACTCCGGAGAAAATGTCATAGACTTGGATTCAGTTTAATTTTAGCGCAAATTACCACAACTAAGCAAATACAAAAAGTACATTCTGAAATGGAAATATCAATCAATACACCGGCACTGCTTTTCCCTGCTATTACCTTATTGATGCTGGCGTACACAAACCGCTTTCTCGCGTTAGCCACTTTGATCAGAAGTCTTCACACCAAGTGGAAGCAAATCCAGGAGGAACGCGAAATTATTCATGAACAGATTAGAAATCTGAAGCTGAGACTTGTGCTGGTAAAACAAATGCAAGCTGCCGGTATTCTCAGCTTTTTCTTTTGCGTGCTTTCTATGCTTTTTATTTACTTGCACTATCCCATCTCAGCAACCACTATCTTTGGACTGAGTTTAATATGTCTCCTGGTTTCACTTGCTTTATCGTTGAACGAAATTTACATCAGCACCAAAGCATTAGAGATTGAATTAAAGGATATGGAGAATAATCCATAATCCAGGTTTCTTGGTTAATCAATGATCATATCACCCTTCAGGGTTCTTGGAAATTTTTATTTTCATTTCTATAATCATATCATCCCTTCGGGATTGTTTGGAATGATGTTCCATTCTTCAATGTCCTTTTGTTTATTTCTGGATAGATCCTTTTTAACCAGATTTTCTTATGATAATTTCGTAGGAATCTCAATCAATTGTCGTCCTGAAAATTAATTGAGTTCAAAGAATTAATCTCATGTCTATAATCAATAATCCCGAAGGGATGATATGATTATAGCAAAACCATTCTACTGAATATGAGAACCCCGAAGGGGTGACATGATTACATCAAAAAAATTGCTAAGCCAGCAATTTCCCAAACGCTTCATCTACCTGTTTAAAACGGAATGATTCCAATGTAGAATTCATCATCGCTTTGATTTCATCATGACATAGATTACCAATGCTTCCTTCATGCGTATGATTCACTGACTTCTCTGGATTATATTTTCCTTGTTCAATATCAAATCCGACTTTCTTATAAGCATCGCGAAAAGGCATACCTGAAAGCACCAGCTTATTCACTTCTTCCACGCTGAATAAAAACTTATACTTATCATCATCCAGAATATTTTCTTTCACCTGAATATTAGAAAGCATAAGCTGAATCATGCGTAAGCAATCTTTCAGGTTTTGAATCGCCGGAAACAATATCTCTTTCAATAATTGCAAATCACGATGATAACCTGACGGAAGATTAGCCGTCAACATGAGAATATCATTCGGCAACGCCGTTAATTGATTGCAACGCGCACGCACCAACTCAAAAACATCGGGATTCTTTTTATGCGGCATGATGCTTGAGCCAGTAGTAAGTTCTTCAGGAAAACTAATGAAGCCAAAGTTCTGATTTAAAAACAAGCAGGCATCCATGGATAACTTACCAATAGTTGCTGCCACGTTTGCTAATGCACTAGATACTACACGCTCAGTCTTGCCACGTCCCATTTGTGCATACACTACATTATAGTTAAGCGATTCAAAACCAAGCAACTTTGTTGTCATGGTTCTGTTTAATGGAAAGGATGAACCATAACCTGCTGCTGAGCCTAATGGATTTTTATTTGTGACTTGATAAGCAGCCTGCAATGTTACAACATCATCAACCAGGCTTTCTGCATAGGCCCCAAACCATAATCCAAAAGATGAAGGCATTGCTAACTGCAAATGTGTATAGCCAGGCAACAGGTTTGCTTTAAATTTCTCACTCTGAATCAATAACAAGTCAAACAGATTTTTAACTTCTGTTACAACTTCTTGTATCTCGTATCTGAGGTATAGCTTAACATCAACAAGAACCTGATCATTACGTGAGCGACCGCTATGAATTTTCTTTCCTACGTCGCCTAGCTTTTTAGTAAGCTCAAGCTCTACC
>DATCRE010000465.1:0-5410 GCA_036569145.1 Cyclobacteriaceae bacterium | reverse complement strand
TACTTGCTGCACAACTAAATCAGAATCAGCTCAACATGCTGTTTCCTCTACAAAGTTTGATCAGTATTATCTGCAAGGCGAACAACTCTTTCAAAAGAATTGTAGCAACTGCCATCAAAAAACAGGAACTGGTTTGGGCCTAGTATATCCTCCACTAAACAAATCAGACTTCATAGATAACCACTTTGAAGAAGTAATTTGTTTAATGAAGAATGGTAAAAAAGGTGAGTTGATTGTGAATGGTAAAAGCTTCAATAAAGAAATGCCAGCAATTCCATCATTGACTAATATTGAGGTAGCTGAAATAGCAACCTACGTCTACAATACATGGGAGCGAAAAAAAGGTTTGATTGATGTAAAGGCTATTGACTCTCTTCTTACAAAATGTAATTAGGATTAACTCTGCCCCAACAGATATTTCATAGTCAAGCTTTGAGCCACAGGTGTAGCCCCTAGTTTTATCTTAACTTTATCATAGCTCGGAGGACCAAACTTTCCTAATGCATTGTTACCAAAGCAATAACCTTCTTTAGGAATACCTATTTTGTTCGAATCAAGTTTCTCGTTTTCATTTTCGTCGTGAACAACACTTATAGCATATTCACCTTCAGGTAAATTATCGAATATCACAGTTATTTCGCTGCCAACAGCTTTCACCGATTTACCCTGATATACCTTCTTCAGAAAATCTTCTTCCTTGTTATACAATCCCACGCGGATACTGCCTTTTGGCTCCCTGATATTTTTGACCGTAACCGTTAATGAAGTCTGTCCAAAAGCCAGAGCACTAAATAAAATGAATAAACAAAAGATGATTAATTTTTTCATATCTGATCCATAATACCACAAAGACACTAAGAACACTAAGGATCACTGAGAAAAATCTATTGTGAACCTCCGATTCTTTCAAAACAAACCTCTACATAAACCACAAAGACACTGACATTAAAAGTCTCTAAACTTTGTGAACCTTTGCGCCTTTGTGACTTAGTAGTTCAACTATGCCGTCTATCTTGCAAATTATCAACTCCACATAATCTGATTGCGATTAACAAATTATTAACGAATCAGCCAATAGAATTTAGTAACTTTCCTTACCAACCAAAACATTTACAATCATGGCATCCCATACACTTACCATCAATAGCAAAAATTACACCATAGATGTCGATCCGAAGATGCCCCTGCTATGGGCCATTCGTGATTTCGTAGGATTAACCGGCACTAAGTATGGCTGTGGCATAGCACAATGTGGTGCGTGCACTGTGCATTTGAATGGAACACCTGTGCGTTCATGTTCACTTCCGGTTTCTGCTGCCGTTAGCAAAGAGATTACTACCATCGAAGGTATCTCCACTGATAATTCACACCCGGTGCAGCAAGCCTGGATTGCAGAACAAGTTCCACAGTGTGGCTATTGTCAGTCAGGTCAGATCATGGCTGCTTCTGCATTGTTGAAAAAGAATGCTACGCCCACAGACAAAGATATTGATGCCGCCATGCAAGGACATATCTGTCGATGCGGCACCTACCCCCGCATTCGTAAAGCCATTAAGACTGCTTCTGTCATGATGGCCTCTGCTAAAAAATAAGTCTCACACTTAACTGCTATTACGATGAATCTCGACAAGAATATATCTCGCAGAAATTTTATAAAAATCTCAAGCCTTTCAAGTGCTGTATTAGCGATCGGTTATTACATGCCGGCCGCAGGTAAAGAACCTGAAGTATTAAAAACAGAAACCGCAGAAAACCTGGGCATTAATCTCAACGCCTGGATTTCTATTGACTCTAATGGAAAAGTTACCATTGTCAATCACCGTGCAGAAATGGGGCAAGGATCTTTTCAATCCGTTCCTCAGATTATTGCTGAAGAACTCGAAGTAAATCTCGACAACGTAAATATTGTTTTTGCTACCGGCGATCAAAGCAAATATGGAAGCCAGATAACAGGAGGAAGTTCAACTATCAGAGGTTCCTATAAACGTCTTCTCAAACTAAGTGCCTCTGCACGTGAAATGCTCATTGAGGCCGGCGCTAAAAAACTAGGTGTGAAGCAGTCAGAATGTTACGCTGAAGATGGACACGTTATTCACAAATCATCTGGTAAAAAACTTGCTTATGGCGAATTAGTTGCTGAAGCTTCTAAACTAGATCCGCCAAAAAATGTAGCACTAAAAAATCCAGGTAACTACAAAATTATACGCAAGCCTTTACCTCGACAAGACACACCGTTGAAAGTAAATGGCTCTGCCATTTTTGGATTAGACAAAAAATTGCCCGGCATGCTCTATGCCGTTGTAGAACGCAATCCAAACTTTATTGGCAAAGTAAAAAGCTTCGATGATTCTGCCGCCAAAGCAGTTCCTGGTGTTAAGCATGTTTTCAAAATTCAGGTTGATGTATTTTCTTCCAAGCGCGAAGGTGTGGCTGTTGTTGCTGACAATACATGGGCTGCTATGCAAGGAAAAAAAGCACTCAAGGTTGAGTGGGATAATACAGGTTTTGAACATCACAGCACCGATCAACTCTATGCCAAAATGAATGAGTCATTAAAAGGCGAACCCATATCATTTAAAACACAAGGCAATTTTTCTTCGGCATATTCAAAGGCATCTAAAAAAATTGATGCTGTTTATGAAACTCCATACGAATCACACAGCTGCATGGAGCCATTGAATTGCATTGCCGACGTTAAAGAAACATCATGCGAGATCTGGGGACCAATACAAGGCCCTGACTGGATACAACGCGATCTTAGTGAAAAACTTAAATTACCTATGGATAAGGTAATCGTAAACATGACATTTCTCGGCGGTGGTTTCGGTCGTAAAGCATTTACGGACTATCCCCAGGAAGCCGCAGTAATCTCAAAAGAAATTAAAGGTCCGGTTCAGGTAGTGTGGACGCGTGAAGATGATACAACGATAGGCCCCTTCAGACCTGGTATGGTATATCAATGCAAAGCAGGATTAAGTGGAGAAGGTAGACTTGAAGCTTTCGAAACAAAGATGGCTGGTCAGAATATGGATCACCAAAATCCACATGCCGACAAATCATCATTCAACTCAAGTGTTACAGAAGGTTTCCTGGAACCTTATATGGAAAGCATTACCAACTATAGCTTTGGCGATTATCCGTTAGAATCACCGATACCTGTTATGTGGTGGCGTTCGGTATATTCATCAACAAATGGTTTTGCGTTTGAAAGTTTTATGGACGAGATAGCCAACGCTGCTGGTAAAGATCCACTAGATTTCAGAAGAAGTTTATTATGGAATTCACGCTACCAGGATCTCATCACTAAACTTGAAGAAGTAAGCGGTTGGAAATCACGCAAGAAAAACGAAGGCTACGGTGTTGCCATCACCGAGTGTTTCTCCAGCATTGTTGGCGAAGTAGTTAAAGTTTCTAAAAAAGCAGATGGCAAAGTGAAGATTGATAAAGTATGGGCTGTGATGGATTGCGGATGGTATGTTAATCCGGATATTGTTCGTGCACAAGTTGAAGGCAGTATCATCATGGCGTTAGGTGCCGCCACAAAACATGCCACGCATTTTGAAGATGGTAAAGCTGTAGAAAAAAATTTCGATCGCTACCCAATGACACGTATCACTGACATACCTGAAATTGAAGTTCACGTTATGGATAATGAAGAGAAAGCTGGCGGTGTAGGTGAACCTGGCTTACCTCCTTTCTCACCGGCTTTAACAAATGCAATTTTTGATTTAACAGGAAAACGAATTCGTAAACTACCTTTTAAGCTAGAAGAAGTTTAGTAGTTACAGCATGAAAGAATTCAAAGCTATCATTAGCGAATACAACAAAATCGATTTCAGCAAGCGCAAAGCTGCATTGGCAACTGTTGTAAAAGTTCAGGGCTCCTCTTATAGAAGTCCGGGAGCCCGCATGCTTATTACAGACGATGGCAAATGGGTTGGATCCATCAGCGGTGGTTGTCTTGAAGGTGATGCATTACGCAAGGCTCGACAAGTGATGACGGATAAAAAGCCGATCACAATTACGTACGACACGCGCGAAGAGAGCAATCAGAATCTGGGCATAGGCCTGGGTTGTAACGGCATTATTCATGTACTCATAGAACCCTTGGATAATACAGACAACGGAAATACAATAAGTCTGTTCGAAAGCTTTGCATCAACAAAAGAGCCATTAGCGTTGGCTACAATCTTTAATGCTACAACAGGTATTGCTGAAAAACTTCTGATAACTAGTAATAATGAGATGAGTATTGGATTCACCGACAATCGTCTTGAAGATGCGGTGAGAAAAGATCTCCTGGAATTATTTCAATCGAAGAAATCAGAAGCAAGAAAATACAAGCATGATGAAAATGAAGTTGAAGTTTTTATCGAGCTCATTCAACCTTCAATCTCGGTAATTCTTTTCGGCGGCGGTTTCGATGCAAGACCCGTAAGCGAGCTGGCAAAAAATTTAGGATGGAATGTCGTTGTTACTGACGAGTGCGTGGCACACATCGCACCACTGTTCTTTCCTCATGCCGATAAATTATCGCTCTGCCATCGTGAATTTATTGACCGGGAGTTTGAGATCACACCTTATACAGCTTGCGTATTGATGTCGCATAACTATGAATACGATCGTGATGTGCTGCGTAAAATTATTAATACAGAATCACCTTACATTGGCATACTGGGTCCGCGAAAGCGATTTGAAAAAATGACTGACGAATTCCGTTCAGAGGGAATTGAGTTGTTAACTTCAGACAATCATCGGATACACTCCCCTATTGGTCTTGATATTGGTGCCGAAACGCCTGATGAAATTGCGGTATCCATTATTGCAGAAATACAAAGTAAGATGGCCAATCGTTCTGGCGGCTTCTTAAAATATAGAACAGGTCCAATCCATCATCGCGATACGGCAAGCGACCAGGTATTCAAGCAGGTTTATCTATCAATGCCTGACAAGGCAGCAGCACAGTAAACTATTTTCAAATCTGAGCTAAAACATAGCTGGAAATACTTTTCAATACTATATTCGCTTGATTGTAAAATTCAGCACTATGAGAAAACTTATTGTATTAGTCTTGTTGATAATTCCTGCATTAAGCTTTGCACAAAATTCAGAAAAAGAAATTAACAGCCAGGTTTGGAAACCTCTTCTTGAAGCCTATAAAAATTTCGACACTGAAAAGTTCATGTCACTTTACTCTAAAGATCTGGTAAGAGTTAGTGAAGATGAAAAAAAGATTTTTGGCTTTAGTGAATATAAAAAGATACTGGCACGCGAAAATCAATCCAACAAAAATTATAAAATTAAAGCCACCATGGAAATGCGTTTCTCACAACGAATTGATGGCCCCACCGTAGCGCAGGAAAAAGGCATTTATAAATTAAATATCATCAAGGATAACAACGGACAGACG
>DATCRE010000464.1:0-3008 GCA_036569145.1 Cyclobacteriaceae bacterium | reverse complement strand
AACTTCCTGATTGTCGATGTCAGTAATGTTTTCTGTTTGCGTTACTCGCACAGGCAATCCGTTAATCATTTTAGATCCGATTGTTTTTACCAGCTCTTCATACACTTTTGATTTGCCTATAACGGTAATGCGAAACTCGCCTGACAGTGACGGCCATGCTGAATACTTAGCAATGTTCATAACAAACAATGAGTACACCTGGTGGTTTGTTGTTTGTGAAAATCCTTTTGTCAGCAATAGCGATAACAAAAGCACGAGTTTTAAAGCTCTTAGTTTATTGATATTTTTCAAGGCTATTACTTTTTAAAATTGAGTTGATAATAAATTTTCACAACAAATTCTCTACTTCGGATTGGCACAGGTGCAAAACCACCATTGTATGCCTGAGGAATAGCCGGTCGCTGATTGAGTATATCAAATACACCTGCTCCAACGGTAAGTCCAGGCACAACGTTTTTATAACTCAAATATCCGTTAACAAGCAGATAGGGATTTAGCTTGGTCGAAACCGGATCTCCGTTAGAATCAACAGTGGTATAAGCATATCGCTTGCCGCCATAAATGAAAGAAGTATTAAACGTTAAATTTTCTGTTACATTAAAATTTGTATTCAGTGTCACCTTGTTCATCAGCATACCTGTGTATTGTCTCGTCGTCTGAGAAACTTTATAAGTCTGTAACGTAGAATCAATTTTTATTGCATTGCTGAAAGAATAAGTCAGGTTAGCATAGAAAACCTTTTTACGAATGCTGTAGATAACTTCAAAACCACGGCTACCACTTTTTGTAGCATTGGTGTACCACTCGACAAAATCAACTCCGGCCATTCCGCGAGAACCATACGTTAAGATTCTTTTTGTTGTCATGCTGAATGCATTTACTGTAAGCAACATCTCTGGTGTAAATTGATAACCAAGTTCTATCTCGGCAACATCCGATTTCTCTGGCTTGATTTTATTGCCTAATGCTATATTAATGTTTTGAATGGATGGTGCTCTGAATGCCTGGCAATACAAAACCTTAAAATGAAAATTCTCAATCTTCTTTGTCAGACCAATGCGCGGAACAAAGGCTGAACCATAACGGCTATTTTTTTCATATCGAAATCCGATAGTAGCATTTACCAATCTGTGTTTGAGTAAACCCTGGGCAAAGAAAGCATAGTTCTGCAGCGCTAAAGTTTTGTTGCCATGAAAAGCAGTGCCCTCCAACAAATCAGTTCCTTTATCTTCAAAATAGATTCCTCCAAAATTCAGATTAATTTTTCTTGAAACATCGTAGAGCATTTCTAACTGACCATATAATCTCTCTGCTTTAATGTCGAAATAAGATTCTTTTGTTCGTCTGTCGCCCCATGACCACGGTATCTGATGATAATATTTTAATTGCGGCACTACAGTAATCTTAGGATTGATCTTCATATTGTACTTTACATCAGCAGAGAAATTCTTGAAGAAGATATAAAGAAATGGATCAGAGGTTTTATAATAATCATACATAGCCCTTGCAGAGAGTCCTTTATAACGCAATCCAACATTCATATTCAGCGGATCGGCCATGGTTGTCTTAGCAAGATTCTGTGCAGTACTGTCCTTATATAAATCCTGATAATTCCGATCACTAACAATACCTTTACCTCTAAAGAAAGAAGCATCCCATGAAATGTTATCACTCTTCTTCGACATCATAACTCCACCATTCGTACGACCTACGGCGTCAGCATGGAATCCGCCTGTACCATAAACGGCAACACCATTTAAACTTTCTGCAGCTTTCGTTTTTATATTGATAACACCATATTCAGCTGAACCACCATAGATGGCTGATCCGGGGCCGCGTATAATTTCAATTTGTTCAATGGCATCAACAGGAAACCGGTTGCCGACAGCAACAGATTGATAAAGCAAATCATTAAAAGGCTGGCCGTCCATCAGCACCATAACCTTGCCTTCGTTTGCCCAGTTGCCACGCAATCCAATGCCCAATACAAATTGAAGATCCTGACTCACATCAAAGCCTGGAACCAAACGCAGAATATCGATGAGATCTCTTGCTCCCGCATTCTGAATTTCTTCGGCTGTTATCAAACTAATAATACCAGGTGATTCACGAACACCTAAGGCTTTTGATGAAGAAACTGTAAGATTCTTGTTTAGATTTTTTTGAAGTTCGCTTTCCTCCGTATATGCCGAAAGATTTAGAAGAGAATCAAGGTCCTGGGTCTTTGCAAATTTTGTGATGAGCACAAAAAGGAGAACTAATACAATTCTCCAGTGGTGAGATTTATACATGTGTTAGTAGAATTTTACCAGGTTACTGTTCATTTAAAAGCCCATCCCCACATACCTCAACCTTCGAATATATAAGATTAAAATAAAAATAGCTGTCACGTGACAGCTATTTTTATTTTAATTTTTTTCACAAACTGCTATAGCCCTGCAAGCTGTTTTTCTTTCGGAAATTTTACCTCAAACTTGTAATTTACCTTTTTAGTTTCATTAGGCTGAATTATTAATTCCCATGTCAATTTGCCGGTGTCAGCATGCAGCACCGCGCCATTAACATTGCCTAATATTACCTCAATCTGTTCATTTTGCGAAACCGGAATCTGATCCTCAACAACTATTCTTATAGCTTCATTCTTTGTATTGCGAACAGAGATTTCGTAGGTGTAATTATCCCGTTGATTTAGTCCTATGAATTTACGGCTGCTGAAATCTTTTAGCTTCTCACGCTTTACAACAATTCGTTTATCACGTCCTAAAGAAATAGCAAGCGTATCTTTTATTGAATTGGGATCGATGAAAGATTTTCCAACAAAGGTTCCTTCAAAGAATACATTGGCTTCACCAGGCAACAGATTAAAATCTTCCCAGCCTGTAGCATTTGCTATTAGGAAAGCATCCTGATCAAGCTTAGGAGCAACTGCATAACGATAGTCTGCTTTCATCTCATAGTTTCTGATATCAACCAATGTTGGCTTGGAAGAAGAGGTTACTGTGTATGGA
>DATCRE010000463.1:0-4292 GCA_036569145.1 Cyclobacteriaceae bacterium | reverse complement strand
ATAGCAGAGCAAACTGAATTGCTGAATGAAGAACGCATAAAGACGTTAGAGAAAGATAATCAATTGCTGGTAGCAGATTCTATTTTGAAAGGTCAGGAAGAAGAGCGAAGACGTATGGCTAAAGATCTGCATGACGGTTTGGGAGGATTGCTGTCTGGTGTAAAATTTTCTTTGATGAATATGAAAACAAGTATGATCCTGGATACGGAGAATGTGTTGGTTTTTGAACGATCATTGGATATGCTCGATCATTCGATCAATGAATTAAGACGCGTGGCGCATAACATGATGCCCGAAGCCCTGATTAAGTTTGGATTGGTTCAGGCGGTGAAAGACTATTGTGATGCGTTGAATAAAACAGGAATTTTTAAAATTGATTTCCAGACTCTAGGTATGGCGACGCGAATTCCTGATAGTTCAGAAATAATAATTTACCGGATCATCCAGGAATTGTTAAACAACGTTGCCAAGCATGCAAATGCCAGCCAAGTGTTGGTACAGATTTCACGTCATGACAATCATCTCAGCATTACAGTAGAAGATAATGGTCATGGATTTGATATAACGCAGCAAACACAGGGCGCGGGATGGCTGAATATTCGTTCAAGAGTTGAATACCTTAAAGGCAAGGTAGATCTCTTGTCATCAGTAAAAGGAACTTCGGTAGTAATTGATTTTACGGTAGAGTTATGATAAAGATTTTTGTAGTTGATGATCACCCCATGGTAATTGAAGGTTTGCAGACCATGCTGCTCAGGTTACCGGATAGTGAAGTGGTAGGGCATGCCATGAACGCTGCTTCATGCCTCGGTTATTTTACAAATCATACTGCCGATATTATTTTGCTGGACATCAATCTTCCTGATCAAAACGGCATGGAACTATGCAGCACGTTGAGAAGAAAATATCCAGATACAAAAATTATAGCGCTCACTAATTTTGATCAGCTCAGTTACATACAAGGCATGCGCGATGCCGGTGCACAAGGTTATTTGCTTAAGAATTCTTCGTTTGATGAAATAGATACCGCCATCCATGCTGTTATCAATGGAGGAAGCTATTGGCTGGGACATGAAGACATACGGGAAAGTATACAAGAACACAATCAACCTTTACTGACTCGTCGTGAAGTTGAAGTGCTGAAATTAATTGCTGAAGGACTTACTAATGTTGAAATTGCTGAGCGGCTTTTTATCAGCGTTACTACAGTCGATTCTCATCGAAAAAATCTCATCTCCAAGCTCCAGGTAAAAAATACAGCAGCGCTGGTGCGTGTTGCTATTGAAAATAAAATGATCTGATCTTTACTTCAAAAGTTTGTAATACGTTAATCCAACAACTAAAGCTCTGTTCGTGTTATTCGTATTGTCATTTGTTTTCTGCATATCTAACAAGCCGAGCTCATAGCGCAGATCAAGTGAAAGCGATCCGTTCTTCAGAATGTATTCAACTCTTCCACCGGCGTTAGGGCCAACATCAAAACGACTTGCTTTGTTCTTTTTGAAATCAAACGTATCGCCTGTACCATCAATACCTTTGTCAACATATTTTCCGCTGAGCCAATAGGCAGTGTATAATCCCAGGTTGCCATGGGCTTTGAAATTTTTCAATGATGGAATGATAAATGTGTAATCAAGCATAATCGGAATTTCAACATAGTTTGCTTTCAACTTATCAGAAATAGAATTACAGATTTTGTGGTAATATCCTTTTTGAATGTATTGCAGATCGACCATGTAACCAATATGTGTATTCACTTGTTTGTATGCAGTTGCTCCAACCGTAAAGCCCAGGTTGGTGACTTCTTTCCAGGGAGTTTTACTTTTGTAGTTTGAGAATGTGGGGCCAGCTTTAAAGCCTACATACAATTGACACGTAGCACTAACCGATAGTGTAATACAAAACAGAAGAAGTAGAGTTTTTTTCATTTGCATTGTATTAGAAAGGTTCGAATACATATTTTAATTGCTTGGGTCCTGTCTTGGTATCATCGCGGTTAATAATCAACACCATCTTACGAAGTGTTAATGTTTCAATGATATAAGGCTCATCAGGACTTGTCTCAGGTTTTAGTAGCAATACCTTGTCGGCGTTTTGAATTTCCCACGCACCAGCATCCTCAAGTCCGGTAGAATTAAAGCGATCATAATTACCTTTTGCTATTTTATCATCTGGAAGTGTTAATGTCATTTTGTACTTGCTAACATCTTGCGTAAGCTTCACATCATCTTCGTAAACTTCAAGGAGCTGCCATCCTGTAGCGAGGATACAGAATTTCGTAGGGCAGTCCGGAATGTTTTCCGTACACGATGCTCCCATGAATAGGAGTAAGATTGGAATGATGGTGTAGTACAAAAATCGCATAACGAATATCTTATTGTTTCTTTAGCTTAGTAATAAATACATCAGTGTTATTTTTGATTTCGAGAATATACAAACCCGTTGCTAATGACTGACTCTCGATTGTGGTACTTCCCGGCGGAATACTCGAATTGAAAAGTGTGCGTCCAAGCTGATCAGAGATTTTAGTATCAACAGAAATTCCGGAATTGTTTTCAATCGTTAAATGATCGCCAATAGGATTGGGATAGATCTTAACTGTTTTACTTAAAGGCTCTACAGCCGTGATAAGATTTATGAATTTGTCTGATGTTGTGGTACATCCATTAACAGTTACATCTACCGTATAATCACCATATTCAAAAATGTTAAATGCAAGAGACTGGCCTGTTGCACCTGTAATAGCAGTTCCATTGTAGTTCCATTGATAACTATCACCTGCAGATGAAACCAGGTTATTGCTTTGTGGTGTAATAACGGCCGATGGATATGGATTAACGGTAACAGTTACCGTAGCTGATGTGCTCTGACATCCATTCGTATCAAATACAGTAACGAAGTAATCATCAGCTGTACTAACATCTATTGCGTTGGCTGTGCTGCCATTAGACCAACTGTAACTTTCAAAACCCGAGGGAACACTCATGTTTATCGTTTCACTTCCGCATAAATTAACAGGGTTTGTATTGGTAACTGTTGGCGTAAACGTGATGATTGGTTTGGCAAGTGGTTTAATTTCTGCTTTTATAGCGGCACGTGTACTTTCACAGCCTGCAATACTAATGCTGACATAGAACGTTGTCGTGGTGCTGATAACGGCTGTTGTATAGGTGCTGTTAACTTCACCGGCAATGAGTCCGTTTACAGGTGCATCGTACCAGCGATACTGACCATTACTGGCGCCGGAAGCCTGGAGTACAAATGATGTGGGACTACAATCCGAATCATCGGTAGTAGTAGGAGGTGATGGTATCGCATTAATAAATAATCCTTCATCATTGCTGATAACAGTAATGGCAAGATCTCCGCTTATCTTGCAACGGTATCTTCCTTCTCCAAAATTACCTGTGGTATTCACCGATAAACTTTTTGTTGCACTGCCTGTATAACCACTGCCATCAGCAATGTCTGCATAGACTCCGGTGTTAGGACTGAATTGCCATTGATAAGTAATGTTGGTTGTACCTGCAGCATCAACACTAAAATTAGCTGTAGCACCTTCACAGAGAGAAACGTCTGCAGGTTGTTTGGTTATGATTATAACCGGACCTGATGCAATTTTATTTTCAAATACCATCAAGCCAGTAGAGCTCGCTGTATAAGGATCGCCTACAATCAGAATGTCTGGTTTTTGATCAAGATTAATATCAGCAATAGCCACAGCTTGCGGATTGCGTGAGACCGACAATGCATAATTCACAACAGCATTAAAACTAATGTTTGATGATGTACTCTTGTTTTGAAAAACACTAAACGAACCTGGTCCCGGGTTAGGCCTATGGATTACTACGATTTCTGCTAAACCATCACCATCCAAATCCTGTGAAGCAATGTTGTAGCCTTTGTTTACACAAGGCAGATCGACATTTGTTGCAAAGCTGATCGTGCCAGTAGTACTTGTATTTCTGTAGATGGAAACAAAAGCAGAATTGAAAAATGTTATTGCTAAATCAATTTTACCATCACCATCAAAATCATTGGCCGTTATGCCATAAGGTTGGTCTGCTGTTGTCGTGTTTGTACCTGAAGAAAAAGAACTGGTTTTAAATGAACCATAAAGTTTCAGGTTTTGATAAACTGTAAAGTTATCCGTGCTTGGTGTAACGGTTGCAATATCATCATAGCCATCGTTATCAAAATCAGCCGCTACAATGCCACCATAGTTGGCAGGCTTTACCAGGTTGACAGCATTTGTGTTGAAAGTTGACAGGTATCCGTTATTAACAAAAGCT